>DATKHX010000090.1:0-15772 GCA_035510075.1 Allostellaceae bacterium | reverse complement strand
ATGCATCGGCCCGGTCGGGTTGGCCGAGACATATTCGACATTGACCCGCTCGCCCGAGCCCAGCGTGGAATCACCGAAGCTTTTGCCGACGCGGAGGATCGCGCGCAGCTGAGCGTGCCACACGGCGGGGAAGAGGCGGATGTTCAGAAACCCCGGGCGTGCGGCGCCAACGGTCAAACCTGCGCCGCGATAATCGCCGACGGGTCGGCGGGAGACCGCATCCGCTAAGTGCTCGGCCAGCGCCATCGGGTTTTCCTTGACGACGCCCGCCAGCACCATGGCCGCGTTGGTCGCGAGATCGCCATGCGTCGGGTCGCGCGGCGGCTCGACCGCGACCCGCGCCAGATCGAGCCCCGGCGGCAGCGCGCCTTGAGCTGTGAGATCGCCGATTGCGGCAATCACCAGCCCGCGCACATCGTGGAAAATGTTGGTCATATTCTTTCTAACTCACTAGCCCTGCTATGCTTTGGCCGGGCTCGACCCGGCCATCCACGGCTTTACTCGTTCTGCGGACCCGGTTTCCAAGACGTGGATGCCCGGATCAAGTCCGGGCAAGGGCGAATCGCAAATAGTCAAGGCAACTTACCGCTGCAGGTATGTCTTAGGGTCGTATGAGTAGTTAGTGACATCGCGGGTAATCCGCCAGCGGCTAGGTCGGGACGTAGGTGTCGAACAGGCGGTGGTGCTCGTCGAGGGCGTAGCGGTCGGTCATGCCGGCGAGGTAATCGGCCGCGACGCGGGCGGTTTGCGGGTCGTCGGGGCCGGCGGCGAGGCTGCGCCATTCGCCCGGCAGACATTCGGGCTCGGCGAGATAAAGGCCGAACAGGTCGTGGATCACCCGGCGCGCCTTCGAGCTCATGCGGTTGACGCGGTAATGCCGGTACATGCGCTCGAACAGGAAATCCTTGAGCGCCCGGTCGTTCCGGCGCATTTCGGCGGAAAATGCGGCGACCGGTGCCTTCAGCGCGCGCACCGCCGCTGCCGACTAGACGCCGCTGTCGGCCAGCCGCGAGCGGGTCTCGGCGATCAAATCGCCGACCATGTGGTCGATGACCCGGCGGATCGACTCGTGGATCAGCCGCGGCTCCTCGATCCCAAGATAGCGTTCGGCGACCGCCCGAAACACCGGCCCGACCAACGGCACCTCGGCGAGGTCGACGACCGCGAACAGCCCGGCGCGTAGCCCGTCGTCGATATCGTGGTTGTTGTAGGCGATGTCGTCGGCGAGGGCAGCGACCTGCGCCTCCGCACCGGCGAAAGTATCGAGGCCGAGCGGATGAAGCCGGTCGTATTCCTCGACCGTCGGCGGCACCGGCCGGCCGATGCCGGGGCCGCGCAACGGGCCGTTGTGCTTGACGGTGCCTTCGAGCGTCTCCCAGGTCAGGTTGAGCCCGTCGAACTCGGCATAGCGCCGTTCGAGCCGGGTCAAGATGCGCAAGGTCTGGTCGTTGTGCGAGAAGCCGCCGAAATCAGCCATTTCGGCGTTCAACGCTTCCTCGCCCGCATGGCCGAACGGGGTGTGGCCGAGATCGTGCGCGAGGGCGAGGGTTTCGGCGAGATCCTCGTCGAGACCGAGGGCGCGGGCGACCGTGCGCGCGATCTGCGCCACTTCGAGGCTGTGGGTCAGCCGGGTGCGATAATGGTCGCCCTCGTGATAGACAAAGACCTGGGTCTTGTGAGTCAGCCGGCGGAATGCGGTCGAATGGACGATGCGGTCGCGGTCGCGTTGAAACGGCGAGCGAAACACATGCTCGGACTCGGGATGGAGCCGCCCGCGGCTCTCCTCCGGTTTCGAGGCATAGGGCGCCAAACCGAGTGGCCGGATCATCACACGAGCCTATGCCGGGAAGGGCATTCTGTCACTTGACAGCTAGAGCCTTTTTCGGGGAAATCCTGCATTAGCTAATCTAGCTAACCGGGGTTCATGCCCAGAAGGATTTGATGTCCGAAATCGTCAACATGCACCAAGCGAAAAGCTCGCTGTCGCGTCTTGTCGAACGGGCGCTCGCCGGCGAGGAAGTGCTGATCGCCCGCAATGGGCGGCCGCTCGTGCGACTGGTTCCGGTCCAGAACAAGCGCGAACCGCGCGTGCCCGGGCGCGGGAAGGGCAAAATCTGGATTTCTCCGGATTTTGAGTTCGCCGACGAGGAAATCACCGAATTGTTCGAGGGGCCGCCGTGAGGCTCCTTCTCGATACGAATGCGTTCTTATGGTGGCGAGAAGAGTCACCACGGCTTCCCACCCGCGTAAGGGACCAGATCCGCGACCCGGACAACGACATCGTCGTCAGTATCGCCTCGTTGTGGGAAGTCGCCATCAAACGCGGGCTGGGCAAGCTCCAGTTTTTTGAGGATTTCGAGGAGGTAATGAAGGAGGAGGAGTTCGACCTGCTCGCTATCACTCATGGTCATTTGCGCGTGCTGGGCGACTTGCCGCAACACCACCGCGACCCATTCGATCGTTTGCTGATTTCACAGTGTCTCGCCGAGCGCATCCCGATCGTCACCGGGGACCGAGCGTTCGCCGCATATTCGGTGGAGATCGTCTGGTAGCCGCGGCCAACTTCGCCTCTTTCTTCAGCCTGCCCGCAGCCGGTCAGTGGCGGCGCGGTCGAGGGCCCGGTCGGGGGCGAGGGCGACGCGGTAGTCGCGGAGCGCGGTTTCGCGCGAGATCAGGCCGTCGGCGACATCGAGGGCGACCTGCTCGGGGTCGCGCTCGGCCGGGTCGCCGAAACCGCCGCCGCCCGGCAATTCGAGACGGATGAAGTCGCCGCCCGGCACACTCTGCCGGCCTTTGGGGCCGATCGGCTTGCCGGAGACGAGGCTGACCTTGCCGGGCGCCCCCTCGCCGCCGCCGTCGCGGCCGCGCGCCGGGTTGCCGATGCGCTCGAAATTGCACAGCATCGCGATCGGCGTGCCCTCGGCACCGCCCAATTCGATGATCTGGCCGAGCCCGCCGCGATAATGGCCGGCGCCACCCGAGCCCTCGCGGAACTCGCGCCTGCGAAAGACTACCGGTGCCACCGTTTCGGTCGCCTCGACAGGGATCGTACGCACCCCGGAGGGGAACGCGGTCACGTCGAGCCCGTCTTTGCCAGGTCGCGCCCCGGCGCCGCCGCAATGAAAGATCGCGGTGCTGAACGGCCGGATCTCGGGCGGCGCCCTGCCCTCCTCCGCGCCGAGCTCGTCGAGCACGTCGGCGCCGCCGTAGATCTGCGGGATCCATAACGAGGACGCCCCCTCGGCTGGGACCCCGCCCGCCATGACCTGATGCAGACAGCCGAACACGACATCGGGCAGCATGTGGCCGACGGTGTGCCGGGCCGCGACGGCGCGAGGACGCTTCGCGTTTAAGAGGCAGCCTTCGGGGGCGCTGACCGTGATCGGGGCGAGCGAACCGGCATTGTTCGGCACCTCCGGCGCCACCAGGCATTTGACCCCGAACGCGGTGTAGGCGGTCGTGTAGTTCAAGACGACGTTGATGCCGAAGGCGCTCGCGGGCGAAGTGCCGCCATAGTCGACGTGGATCCCGTCGTCAGCGATCGTCAACTCGGCCATCAATGTCAATGGCCGGTCGTATCCGTCCATCGTCAGGCTGTTCTTGTAGCTGCCTGGTTTGAGCTTGCCGATGGCCTCGATCGTCGCCTGGCGCGAGGTTTCGATGATGTGCTCGCCGAGCCGGTCGAGATTGGCGATGCCGAATTCCTCCATCATCTCGATCAGCCGCCGGCTGCCCTCGTCGTTGCACGCAGCTAGCGCGTAGACGTCGCCCTCGACCTGCAACGGCTCGCGCACATTGGCGCGGATCACGCGCAGCAGATCGTCGTTCATCCGGCCTTCGCGGGCCAGCGCCATCAGCGGGATCGAGAGCCCCTCCTCGAACACCTGGCGGCCGTCCGGCCCCATGCCGAGCCCGCCGATGTCGACGACATGCACTGTGCTGGCGAAGAGGCCGACCGCCTCGCCGTTGAGAAAGGTCGGGCTCACGACGGTCAGGTCATGCAGATGGCCGCAGGTCAGCCACGGGTCGTTGGTGATGTAATGGTCGCCGGGCCGCATCGTCTTCAGCGGAAAGGCGTCGAGAAAATGCGCCACCGCCGCGGCCATCGAATTGACGTGGCCGGGGGTGCCGGTCACCGCCTGCGCCAGCATGTTGCCGTCGCGGTCGAAGACCCCGGCCGAGAGATCCCCCGCCTCGCGCACCGTCGTCGAAAACGCGGTGCGCACCAGGGTCTGGGCCTGCTCCTCGACCACCGCGATCAGTCGGCTCCACATGATCTGCAGGTGGATCTGCGACAAGGCGGCATTGGGTCTCGACAGCATCGGCTCGGCCTTCGCAAAAGAGTCCACCGGCATTCTAAGGCGCAACCGCCCAGCCGGGAATAGCCGGTCAGCCGGCGGCGCGGCAAACCGCCTCGATGTTGTGGCCGTCGAAATCGAGGACGAAGGCCCCGTAATAATGCGGATGGTATCGTGGGCGCAGCCCCGGCGCGCCGTTGTCACGTCCCCCAGAGGCGAGCGCGGCCTCGTAGAAGGCATCGACCGTGGGCCGGTCCGCGGCGGCAAAGGCAACGTGCACGCCCGTTGTCGCCTCATGGCGCCGCCCGATCCAAAAGTACGCTTTGCCGCCCGAGCCATAGCCGGCAAACGCCTCGCCCTCGGCATAAAGCCGTGCGATGCCGAGCGGCCGCAGGGCGGCGTCGTAAAATGCTTTTGCCCGTTCGAGATCAGTCACGCCGATCGTCACATGATCCAGCATTATGCCCGCCAGGAAATGGCCTCGGACGTGGAAGGAAAGCGTAGTTGTTGGAATCGCCGGGCCGCAGCGGTGCGAGCTCGCTCAGGCGGCGACGCGGCCGGCGCCCTCGATGACCGCGTCCCAATCGTCGATGTCGCGATCGAGCGGATGGACCATGACGTGCTGCACGCCGATTTCGGCATAGGCGGCGAGCCGATCGCGCAGCTCGCCCCGATCCTTGCCGTTCCAATGGGTGCGCATCGAGATTGTGAATTCCGGCTCGGGACGGTCGCGGCGCAGCCGCTCGACGACCGGCGCCGCCTCCGCCGGGGTCAGCTGGCTGCCGTGCCAGCCGTCGCCGATCTTCACGGTGCGCCGGAACGCCGCCTCCGAGCGAGCGCCGAACCAGATCGGGATCTGCTTGTCGGGAAACGGCCGCATCGTCATTTGATCAATCTCGGCTGGAACGTACTTGCCGCGAAACGTTACCGGATCCTGCGTCCACACCGCGCGCATCATCGCAATGCCTTCGTCGATGCGCCGCCCGCGCTCGTTGAAGGGTATGCCCAGGGCGGCGAACTCGGCTTCGAGCCAGCCCACGCCGGCGCCGAGGATCAGTCGGCCTGCGGAGAAGTTCTGCAACGTCGCCAATTCCTTGGCGAGCGGCAGCGGATGCCGCATCGGCAATACGAGGACGCTGGTGCCGAGCCGCACCCGCTTTGTGACCGCGGCGGCCCAGGTCAAGCTCAATACCGGGTCATAAAAGAGCGGGGAGCGCGGAAAGGTTGCGCGCGGCACGATGATGTGCTCGCTTACCCAGACATCGCTGAGCCCCAAATCCTCAGCCTGGCGGGCGGCGCGCCGGATGCGCTCGGGGGTGGCCTGCTCGCCCGCGTGAGGCAGGTGAATCCCGATCTGCATGCATCCCTCCCGCTTGCGCCGCGCCGCGCATCGCCACCGGTGCGCCGATCGCGTATTCTCGGCCCGAAATAACCTTTCCGGCAAGCGCGGTCAGCGCCAAGCGCCGCGCACGGATCTCGGGGCGCCGAGCCACAGCCGCTCGATTGTCGGCCGACCGAGGTGATAGCCTTGCAGATAGCCGACCCCCTCCTCGCGGAGCAGCGCCGCCTGCTCCGCGGTTTCGACGCATTCGGCGACCGTGCCGAGGCCGAACCCCCGGGTCAGGCCCAGCAGATGCCGCAGGATGACCCGGTTCTCACGCCGTCCCACGAGGCTGCGGACAAAGGAGCCGTCGATCTTGACGATGTCGACCGCCAAGGCCCGCAAATGACGCAGCGAAGTATGCCCGGCGCCGAAATCGTCGAGCGCCACGCGGCAACCCGCATGCCGCAGCGTGTCGACAAAGCGGGCCGACTCGTCGAGGTCGTCCAGAGCTGCGGTCTCGGTAATCTCGACGACCAGCCGGCGGCCGCATTCGGGCCGGCGGCGCAACAGCGCCATCAGCGAGCGCAACCATGGCCGGTCGCAAGCGGTCCGCCCGGAAACGTTGAAGCCGAGCCTGACGCGAGGGTGGGCGGCAAGCTCGCCGAAGGCCTGATTCAGCACGTAGCGGTCGATCAGGCCGATCAGGCCGCTCTCTTCGGCCGCAGCGATAAACTCGCCGCACGGAACGAGACCGCCGCCGTGGTCGCGCATCCGCAACAGGCATTCGAAATAATCGATCTCGCCCGACGCAGCGCATACTACCGGCTGAAACGCAAACAGCAGCCGGTCTTGACCGAGTGCGGCGCGCACCCACTCCTCGCTCGCCACGCCGTGCCATTGGCGACCCGG
The DNA here is from genome assembly GCA_035510075.1 of Allostellaceae bacterium. Taxonomy (GTDB): domain Bacteria; phylum Pseudomonadota; class Alphaproteobacteria; order ATCC43930; family CGMCC-115725; genus AP-15. Next base: position 9,241 of record DATKHX010000090.1, on the reverse strand, counting down.
CTGTCCAGCGAAATGCAGCTGCTCCACCGGTCAGCTCCGCCTGGCCCGCGGTGCTCGGAATGCGTCCGTTGCCGGGCGGCTTTGCGGCCCGAGCCGCGGACCGGCAGAGGCTGACGGCCCTGGCAGATTTTCTATTGTCTCGGCGGCACGCGGCTCGGCAGCGATTTTTCGGAGCGCACAGCCTTGTTGGGGCGGACGAAATGGCGGCACGGCGCAGCCTCGATCACTCGATCCGATCGACCCCGGGCGAGCAACCTGCTCGGAGCCACTCGAAACAGGCTAGGCGGCGAGGGGTGTACGAAGGCTTAATCACGCGCTTCAACGCGCCCGCCTCTGAGGATCGAATCGATCAGCCGGGCGTGTGCGACACCAAAAACGGCAGCACCGCGTTGTTGAATTCGCGGGCCCGGACATGAACCAGGAAATGGCCGCCGCGCGGGAACAGCTTGACCTCGGCGCCCGGAATGAGCCGCGCCAGCTCCTCGGAATAATAAGACGGCGTGACGATGTCGTCCTCGGCGCCGATCACCAGGGTTGGCGTCTTGATGCGCGCGAGCTCGCCGGTGCGGTCGAAGGCCAGCATCGCGTCGATGCGGTTGATGACCATCTCAGTCGGGGCGAAGGTCGCCAGATGCTGCGCCTCGATCTGGCGCAGCTTCTCGTTATTGCGGGCCACCCACCAGCTCGGATACCAGACCAAGGTAGCCGATTGCAGGTAAATGCTGGGGCCGAGTCGCTCCAGGATTTCCTTGCGCAGGGCGTAGAGCCGGCGGAAATAGGCGTCCGCCTTGGTCCAGGTTGCCGACAGGACGACGCTCGCGACCCGGTTCGCGTGTTCGATCGCCAGCACTTGGGCGACCGCCCCCCCGGTGGAATGGCCGACCACGTGCGCGCGGCGGACCTCGAGCGCGTCCAGCAGGGCGACCGCGTCGACCGCCATGCGCTCGACCGTGTAGCCCATTCGCGCCGGATCGCTTTGCCCGATGCCGCGATGATCGAAGGTGACCACTTCGAATCGCTTGGCGAAGGCGGCGACCTGCTCCTGCCAAAATGATGCATAACCGCCGAGTCCAGTTATGAACAAGACGGGGAAGCCCATTCCTTGGCGCTCGTAATAGAGCGAGCACTCACCGATCGAGATGCGCGGCATCGATCCCAGGTTCGAAAGATGCCCCGTCGGTATCATTGGCGCCGGCAGGCTGTCAACGCGAAGGCCATGCATACGACGCAAATGTGAGCGGCGTGGTGCGCTGCGGTAGCAGGGAAGCTGCCTAAATATTGACACATCCGAACGGTTTCATGCGCGACACCATGCGGTTGAGCATGGCGGCCGGAGCTAGCGTACTCGTTCCGGGGCAAACGGCAGAAACGGGTTCGGGTGCCGCCTCGCGCGGCACCGGGCTCCATGACCTAATCGAGTGAGCGATATGACTGACCAGGACCAGGCGAGCAAAGCGCAGCGTATCGACCAGTCCCGCCCAGGCAACGGCAACGCGAGCGACCTCGAACCGTCGCCGCGGATGCTGACCGCGGCGCGGCGCTCCACCACTCGAACCCAGGACATCGACCGCCATGTAGGCGCGCGCGTGCGCGAGCGCCGCATCATGCTCGGTCTTACTCAGCAGCAGCTCGCCGATTTGATCGGCGTCACTTATCAGCAGGCGCACAAATACGAGCGCGCCATCAATCGCATTTCGGCCGGCCGCCTGTTCGAGATCGCCCAGGTGCTGGGGGTGTCGGTCAGCTATTTCTTTGCCGGCCTCGAACAGGACAGCGACCATTCGGTCACCCCGCGCGAACGCATGTGCCTCGAGCTGGCGCGCAACTTCGCGCAAATCTCGAACGAGCGGCACCAGGAGGCGTTGAGCCAGCTGGCGCGCGTGCTCGCCGCGGATTGAACCCGAACCGGATAGAAGATCAGATCGGCGGCCGCCGTCGGCCGGCAAGACCCGTCACCAGCGCCACCACGAAGATGACGAGGAAGACGAAGAACAATATCTTCGCGATGCCGGCAGCGGCCACGGCCACGCCGCCGAAGCCAAAGAACGCGGCGATAATCGCGACGATCAAGAAAACCAAGGCCCAGTAGAGCATTGCTTCCTCCATTGCCAACCGACCCGAGCAGCAATGCCCGTAGGGCGATGGCTATGGGGTGAAACAGGTTCGTGCGCGGCACGGTTCCCAAGACCCTGGGTTGACCTGCGTTGGCGGTTGCAGCAAGAGCAGCGGCGCTTTGGCGATGCCGATCGCGATCGGCAGCGTTCCGGCGAGTTCGCCGTCGATCTCCATCGGCGGTTCGCCCGAGCTGCTGTCGACTGCGGCTATCGTCAAGCTGCGCACGGCGAAAATCGAAACATCCGGCAGGCGGTGCAGCGCGGCCAGCACCATCGCGGCGAGCCCGCGAAGCGCGGCGCGGCGGCCGGGGCGCCGGAACAGCACAACATGGAGCATCGGCTCGGCGAGCCGCGCCGCCGGCGCGATCACGAAATTGCCGGCGTAGCGCCGCCCGGTGACGACGACCACCGAGGCCGCACGCTGTTCTCCACCCGCCATGCCGACTACGAGCTCGCGTCGGCGATAGTGCAAAAGGCACAGGAAAATTGCCCAGACGAAGGCGAGCTTGCCGATCCGCCGTTTGAGGCCGGCCTCAACCGCGCCCAGCACTTCGGCGTCGAAGCCGACGCCGGCCATCGCGACGAACAGCCTGTCCCCGGCGACGCCGAGCCAGACCGGCCGGGCCGGCGCCTCGGCGATCACCCGAGCTAGCGCCTCGGGGGCATGCGGCATCCCGATCTCGTTCGCGAGCACGTTTCCGGTGCCGAGCGGCACGACCGCCAGCGGCCGCGAGGTCGGGCACAGCCCGTTGACCACCTCGTTGACGGTGCCGTCGCCGCCCGCTGCCACGATCACGTCGAACGCGACATCCGCGGTGCGCGCCAGACACTCCGCGTCGCCCGGGCCTTGCGTTTGCCGAACGACGACTTGACAGCCGCGTTTTTCGAGCGCGGCCACAACCCGGCGCAGGCGAGCTTCACCGTGCCGTCTTATTCGACCGGCTGCGGGGTTGGCGATGATCAGGACCCGCCGCGCCATTTCGGACGGCCGCGCCGAGCTTCGAACCCGGGGCTAGGCGGCGGGCTGCAGCAACGCCACGCCGGTCGGAGCGTCGATCCACATCTGAAACCACGATTCCAGCATCAGCAGCGCCCATAGCCGGTTCTGATGGTCGAACCGCGCCGCGCAATGCTCGTCGAGCAGACGACGCACATAGCCCGGCCGGAACAGGCCGCGCTGCCGCGCGCTCTGCGACAACAAGATGTCATAAGCCATCTCTTTGAGCTCGCCGCGAAACCAGCGGTCGATGGGACAGCCGAAACCGCGCTTGGGCCGGGTCAGGATGGCGCGCGGCAGGTACGGCTCCATTGCCGATTTGAACAGCGACTTCAGCGCGCCGCCCTTCATCCTGACGGCGTGTGGCAGCGCCGCCGCCCATTCCACCAGCTCGTGGTCGAGCAGAGGCGAACGCGCTTCGAGACCGTGCGCCATGCCGGCGACATCGACCTTCACCATCAGATCGTCGGGCAGGTAGGTGTGGATGTCGGCACGGTTCGCACCGGCAACCAGGCTTTCGGCCGCGACGAAGTAAGGCGCCAGCCGGTCGCCGACCGAGCGGGCAAGAAAGTCGTGCATGGCCTCGCCGTAGCCCTCGCCCTTGTCGTCGTTGCCGAAGAACGCGATCGTCGGCAGATAGCGACCCTCCGGGGACGAAGGTGTTGCCGTCAGCGCACCGCGAATCCGGGGCAATTTGCAGCGCCGCTGCAACCCGGGCGGTGCTGCGCCGATCAGTTGCGCGAGCCTGGCGCGGGCTGCCGCCGGCAGCCGGTCGAGCCGATCGAGCCAATGCATCGCCTTATATCGACCGTAGCCGAGAAAGCACTCGTCACCGCCGTCGCCGGTCAGCGCCACCGTGACATCGCGGCGCGCCATTTCGGCGACATACCAGGTCGGGACCGCCGAGGGATCGGCAAAAGGCTCGCCGTAATGCCACACCAGACGCGGCAGCACCGCCACCGCGTCGGGCTCGACGACCAGCTCGTGATGATCGGTGCCGTAACGCTGCGCCACCATCCGGGCATAGCGGGTCTCGTCGTAGTGCTTGTCGGCAAAGCCGATCGAGAAGGTCTTGACGCGGCCGCCGCCGGCGCGCGCCATCATCGCGACGACGGCGGACGAATCGACCCCGCCCGACAAAAACGCGCCGAGCGGCACGTCAGAAATCAACCGCAGCCGCACCGCCTCCTCGAGCCGTTCGACCAGTTCGCGACGCAGGTCGCCCAACTTGCGGCGAACGCCGCCGGCGCTCGAATGGGGCAGTTCCCAATACCGCACCAGCTCGGGCTCGCCGAGGGTCCCGTCTCGATCCAGCGCGACGCTCAGGTAATGGGCCGCCGGCAATTTGCCGACGCCGGCAAACGCGGTCATCGGCGCCGGCACGTATTGCAGCGTCAAGAAATGGTCGATCGCGCCGAGATCCGGTATGCGCGGAACATCGGGCCAGGCGTGCAGCGCCTTGATCTCCGAGCCGAAAACCAAGCCCGATCGCGTGAGTGCCCAATAGAGCGGCTTTTTGCCGACCCGGTCGCGCGCCAGGATCAGCCGGCGCGCGGGCCGGTCCCACAGCGCCAGCGCGAACATTCCGCGCAGCCGCGGAAAGATTCGCGGGCCCCAGGCGTGCCAGCCATTCACGATGACCTCGGTGTCGCTGCGGCTGCGAAAGCGGTAGCCGAGCGCTGTCAGCTCGCGGCGGATTTCGGCAAAGTTGTAAACCTCTCCGTTATAAGTGATCCACACGCTGCCGTCGGCGCTCGCCATCGGCTGATGCGCGGCGGGCGACAGGTCGATGATCGACAGGCGCGCATGCGCGAGACCGGCGCTGCCATCGGTCCACACGCCCTCGTCGTCGGGGCCGCGATGCCGCAACAGGGCGATCATCCGCCACAGCCGGGCCTCCAGCTCAGCGGTGGCCGGAGCCGCCCCGGCGCTCACAAAACCGGCGATCCCGCACATCGCGCACGCCTCTCAGGACATTCCGCAAGATCCAGCAGCGGCCAGCCGCTGCGCCGCGCGTTTACGCGGCTTCGATCATATTTCCCATAAGCTCGGCGCGCACCTTGCGCCCCAACAATTCCAGCAGCACGATTACCCGGTCGGTGCCGTGCAGCACGACAAGCCGCCCCGCCATGTCGCCGAAGGCGCCTGCGGTAATGCGCACCAGATCACCCGGCCGCAGGCTTTGCCGCGGATCGAGCTTATCATAGGCTCCGTCCTGCTCGCGCATTCGTATCGCCTCGACCATGTCGCTCGGCACGAGCGCCGGCCGGTCTCCGGCACGCACCACATCGCTGACCCCAAAAGTCGACAGAATCGGCCGCCAGCGCATCGCCGGCTCGTCGACCCCGGCGAACAGATAGCGCGGGAACAGCGGCCGCAGGGCCAGCTGCCGTCGCCGGGCATGGCTGATCCAGGTCCGGCAGCGAGGCAGATAGGCGTGGTAACCCTGGCGCAGCAGATTTTCGAGCGCCCTGGTCTCGGCATGGGTTTGCGTGTGAACCGCATACCATGAAGTCGTCACGGTGCGGCCTGCCGGCGGGGTGAGCCCGGTGTAAAGCCGGTGACCTCGGGCCGAATCTGCATGAGCACGCGCGATTTCCCCTCTCGGGCGGACGCCCAACGCTACAGCGTTCACCGATTGAACGTCAACCCACGGAGATCAGATCGGCCGCAATCCCAGCGCACTAGGGCTTTTCTTCGGGTGCGGACGCCTCGGCGAGCGTCTTGGTCATTTCGAGAAACTGCTGACGGGCCCTCAGATCCGGGATCGCATAATAGAGGCGAATGAATTCGATGGTTTCCGGCCGCTGCAGATATTCTCGCCAGCGCTGGTCCTCGGGGCTGATTTCGGCGTCGTCCGGGCGCAGGTCGCCAAAAAAATACGAAATCGGCACACCCAGGATTTCGGCCATTGCCGACAGCCGGGATGCGCTGACCCGATTAGCGCCTCCCTCGTATTTCTGCACTTGCTGAAAAGTCAGGCCGAGCGCGTTCGCCAGGGTCTCCTGGTTCATGCCCAACAGGAGGCGGCGCATCCTGACGCGGTTGCCGACATGGACGTCGATCGGGTTGGGAACGCCGGTGCCGCGCCCGTATTTCGGCGCCGCTTTCGGTTCTTCCACGGATCTCGCCGAGTTCTTCAACCTATCCCCCTCGTCGCAGCAGGCCATCTCAACTAGCATCGGCCTCCTCGCCGGCGCAAGCGCTATTGGGCAATTCGCCGTCGAATGCGAGCGCAGGAGCCGGCAAACTTAAGCTCAGGTTGAATGGCGCCATTTCGAGCTGCTCGTTTCGGCAGCAACGGATCGCTTTCCCGTTAGCGACCCCGGCCCTGATTGTTGCCTCGTCCCGGATCGTCGTAGCCGCGCCGGCTGCTGATGAACATCAGCGCCATCAACCCGACACCGAGCGCCAGAGTTGCGACGACCCCGAAGACCAATGCCAGCCATCCGGCGGCGCTGATCTCGGACGCGCCGAGCTGATGCCAGAATATCCCGATAACGATCGCCACCGCGACGACGACGACAGCCGCAATCGCAACCGCCACCCAGGTGGATACCCGGCGCATCGCCGACTCCTCGTGTTATCTCGCAACCGAGGCGGCCATGCGCAAATCCTCGATAAAGCGCAAGGTCTCGCGCCGCCGCGCGTCCTCTTCGGGGGCGCGCAGCAGCGCCGAGGGATGGATCGTCGCAAGCGCATAGGGCGCCAGCCCGAACGCGATGAAGCGGCCGCGGTCCTTGGTCACCCGAAATGCTTTTCCGAAAAGCCCTTGCGCCGCCGTGGCACCCAGAGCCACCACAGCTACCGGCGCGACCGCCCGGATTTCGCCTTCGAGCCAAGGGAAACAGGCGGTGATTTCGACGGCGCCCGGTTTGCTGTGGATGCGGCGCCTGCCGCGCGGCACCCATTTGAAATGCTTGACGATGTTGGTCACCCAGACGCGCGAGCGGTCGATCCCGGCCTCGGCCAGGCAGCGGTCGAGGAGCTTGCCCGCCGGCCCGACAAAGGGATGGCCGACAATGTCCTCGGCATCGCCCGGCTGCTCGCCGACCAGCATGATCCGTGCGCCAGGAGGCCCCTCGCCAAACACCGTCTGGGTGGCATTTCGGTAGAGAGGGCAGTCGGTGCATTCGGCAGCGGCCGCGCGCAACTCGGCGACCGTCGGCTCGGCCGCGGTCGCCTCGCGCTTATCGCGCGTTTTGGACGGAGTGGTCACCGGGCATCCCTAGACGATCTCACACTCCGATAACGCCGCCGCCCCGCGATTGCACTCAGCCCAGGCGACGATAGCGACGATTACGAGGCCTAGAGCGAAAGCCGCTTACACCACGCGGTCGCTCATGGCAGAGTGCCGCCCGTCCGCCCCGCGACGGAGAACATAATGCCAACCAAGAGCCAGCACCCCGAAACCCTCGTGCTTCATGCCGGGTATCGCAGCGATCCGACGACCAACGCCGTCGCGGTGCCGATCTACCAGACGACGAGCTACCAATTCCGCGACACGCAGCATGCCGCCGATCTGTTCGGGCTGGCCGAGCTCGGCAACATTTACACGCGGATCATGAACCCCACCAACGCGGTGCTCGAGGAGCGGATCGCGGCGTTGGAGGGTGGGGTCGCCGCATTGGCGCTCGCCTCGGGTCAGGCGGCGTCGCTGTTCGCGGTCCAGAACGTCTGCCAGGCCGGCGACAATTTCGTCAGTTCGACCGACCTTTACGGCGGGACCTGGAACCTGTTCCTCAACACGATGATGAAAACGATGGGGATGGAGGTCCGCTTCGTCGACCCGGCCGACCCCGAGAATTTCCGCCGCGCCACGGACGCGCGCACCCGCTGCTATTACGCCGAAACCCTGCCCAACCCTAAGCTCGAAGTGTTTCCGATCGCGGAGGTCGCCAAGATCGGGCGCGCGATGGGCGTGCCGCTGATCGTCGACAACACCGCGGCACCGATGCTGTGCCGGCCGATCGAGCACGGCGCCGCGGTGGTCATGCACTCGACGACAAAGTTCATCGGCGGCCATGGCAATTCGATCGGCGGCATCGTCGTCGACGGTGGCAATTTCGATTGGGAAAAGCACGCCGACCGCTTCCCGCTGCTGAACCAACCGGACCCGAGCTACCACGGTGCGGTGTGGACCCAGGCGGTCAAGCCGTTGGGGCCGATCGCCTACATCCTCAAGATGCGGGTTACCTTGCTGCGCGATCTCGGCGCGCCGATGAGCCCGTTCAACGCGTTTCTGTTCCTGCAAGGCCTCGAATCATTGCCGTTGCGCATGCGCGCGCACTGCACGAATGCAGTCAACGCCGCCAAATTCTTATCGGAGCACCCGAAAGTCACCCGCGTCATTTATCCGAGCCTGATGACGGGCGAAGCCCGGCGCCGTGCCGACGCCTATTTGAAGGGCGGGTATGGCGGGCTGCTCGGCTTCGAGCTGAAAGGCGGGCGCGAGGCCGGGCGCCGCTTCATCGACGCGCTCGAGATGTTCTACCACGTCGCCAATATCGGTGATTCGCGCAGCCTGGCGATCCACCCGGCCTCGACCACCCATTCGCAGCTTTCGCCCGAGGAGCAGGCGCAGACCGGGGTCAACGACAGCTATGTGCGGCTGTCGATCGGGATCGAGCATCCCGACGACATTCTCGCCGACCTGAAGCACGCGCTCGACGCCGCCTGACCCGCTGGGCGCCGTGGCCGCGCCGGGTAGCAATGCCGGCGAGCTTCTGCTGCCGCTGCCGTTTGCGATCGACCTCGCGCTGACCGTCGCGAGCCACGGCTGGGCCCATCTGGCGCCGTGGCGGTGGGAACCCAAGGCCGGCACCCTGTCGCGCAGGGAGCGTATCGGCGCAGGGCTCGGCACGATCGCGATCGCGCAGCGCGATCCCGCCGCAATCGTCATCCGCTGGGACGATTTTGACACTCTCGACGCTGATCCCGAGGCGGAGATCGGCCGCCGCGTGCGCCGCTGGCTGTCGGCCGATTGGGACCCGGCGGAAGCGATCGCCGCACTCGGCGAGGAGGGCGCGCTGATCCGGCATGGCGGCGGCCGTCTGCTGCGCTGCTCGTCGTTTTACGAGGATTTCGTCAAGACCGTGCTGACCATCAACACCGCCTGGTCGTCGACCTG
>DATKHX010000089.1:0-4131 GCA_035510075.1 Allostellaceae bacterium | reverse complement strand
CGAGCAGGATCGCGCCGGCATCCACGATCCGGGCCACTTTGCCTATCCGACCTATGCCAAGGCCGCGATCGGCCGCCGCGAGAATCTCAAGCGTTCCTCCGACGAATTGCGCACCCAGCTCGAGGACGCCAAGCTGGCGCTCGCGGAAGCTTTCGAGGAACTCAAGAAGGTCGAGCTGCTCGACGAGCGCGACCAGATCCGCGAGCGCGAGGCCGAGAACGCCGCCGAACAGGCGGAGCTCGACGACATCGCGCTGATGCGCGTGCGCGGCGTCGCCCCGGCGTAAGTCCCTTCCTGTCATTCCGGGGCCGAGCTAACGGGCCTGGCCCGAAGTGGCCGGCCCGATGACAGGCTCCGCGAGGAGCCCGGAATACATAATCACCACCAGTGCAAATCCTGCACGGTCGGGGGCTATGGATTCCGCGCTCGCCGCTTTTGCGGCGCCCCGGAATGACTAAAACTTTCCAGTTTCGCTCTCGACGAGTGCCGCCCTCCGCGGCGATAATCGCCCGGGGCAAGGGTGCTAGGGTCAGGCTTCCGGGGTCTGGGGCGTTATGTTGATGCAGGCGGAGCTCGTCTGGCTTGTTGGAGCCGTCGCCAAGGGCGACACGGCCGCGTTCGAACGGCTTTACGGCGCGACGCGGGCGAAACTCTACGGGGTGCTGTTACGTATCTTGGGAAAGCCCGAATTGGCCGAGGAGGTCATGCAGGAGACTTATCTCAAGGTCTGGAAAATGGCGGACAAGTTCGACCCGACTCTCGCCAGCCCCATTACCTGGATGGTGGCCATGGCGCGCAACCGCGCCATCGACATCGCGCGCAAGCGCGGCGAAATCTCCATCGAAGAAGAGCCGGAGGCGCAGAACGTTGCCGCCGAGACGCCGTCGCCGCTGGCGCGCCGCGAGATGACCGAGGAGCTCAAGCGATTGCTCTCTTGCCTCGGCAAGCTCGATCCGGAGAAGCAGCGCATCGTGCTGCTCGCGTATTACAGCGGCTGGAGCCGGGAACAGCTCTCCACCAAGCTGGATATTCCGGTGAACACGATCAAGACATGGTTGCGTCGCAGCCTGCTCGAAATCCGCGAGTGTATGGGACGCTGATCGGAACACGATGGGACCACGGCCGTGATGTATGACGATGCCCAGGACGCGCTAGCCGCCGAATACGTGCTCGGTACGCTGTCCGCCGATGAGCGCGAGCATGCCGAGGCTTTGCTCACGCTCGATCCCGGCTTTGCCGCGTCGGTGCGGATGTGGGAGCGCCGCCTTGGCGAGCTCAACGTCATGGTCGAGGCGGTCGAGCCGCCGCCGGAGCTTTGGGACAAGATCGTAGCGGAGCTCGGCGCGGTTGAGCCGTCGAGCGAGGCGCCGCCGGCCGCGCCGGTGTTGTCTACGCCCGAGCCGCCGGTCGAGACGCCGCCGGAAACACCGCCCGCGGAATCGCCGCCGCTGATCATGGCGGACGAGCCGGGGTCGGACTCGATCGCCATACCGCCGCCGGTCGGGGAGCTTCCGGAGGCGGTGTCGGATTCGATTGCCGCCTCGCTCGCCAAAACCCTGGCCGAGCCGCCGGAGGAACGCAACGAGCGCACCGAGCGCTTGGCGGCGCCCCCAGTGATCCCCCCGGACGTGGCGCCCAAGGTCGAGCGCAGCGCCAATGTCGTGCAACTGGCGCGCCGCGTCAGCCGCTGGCGCCGCATGACCGTCGTCATGGGGGCGATCGCCGCGCTGTTGGCGCTCTATATCGGGCTCGCTCAGTTCGCGCCCGGCTTGGTGCCACTCGGCCCGCGCGCTCCGGTGGTTGCGCAATCGACGGCGCCGGCGCAGCTTGGCGCCCGGCTCGTGGCCGTGCTGCAGCAAGAGCCGACCGCGCCGGCCTTCCTGCTCACGGTCGACCCGCAAAGCCGCACCCTGGTCGTGCGCCGGGTCTCGGCCACGCCCGAGGCCGACCGCAGCTACGAGCTGTGGCTGATTTCGAGTCAGTTTCCCACCCCGCGGTCGCTCGGGGTCGTCGGCAACGACGAGTTCACCCAGCGGCCGATCCCCGGCAATATCGACGTCGCGACACTGCGGGCGGCAAGCTACGCGGTATCGCTCGAGCCTTCGGGCGGCTCGCCGAGCGGCGTGCCGACCGGGCCGGTGCTGTTCACCGGCAAGATCGTCGAATCGGTGCCGACGGCGCCGCGGACATAAATCCCCAAATAACTGGCGGCGCCGCAACCGCGCCAAAAACAAAAAGCCCGGCACAAGGCCGGGCTAAGTGGGGGACTGAAGTCGGGGAATTCGGGGATTAGCGGATCGTCGGGGCCTGACCGCTCAGGGTCGTCGGCTGGCCGGCCTTGACCAGCGCCGCGGTGCCGAGATCGATGTTGCTGCTGACGTGGGCGAAAATGCCGATGACTGCGACCATCGTCGCGCAAACAAGACCTAGGATCACGATTTTCACGTGCGTCCCGCGGTCGGCGCTGTACATCGAATGGTTCATTACTGCCTCCCAGTGTTCTGCCTATTAGTCGCGGCAGCCGGGTCAAAAGGTTCACTCAGGGAGCAACTGGGTACTAAAATTCAGGTTCAAAACGCCTCTTCACCGAAGGGTGAAGACCCGTGATAACGGTTGAATGGGCTGCCGGTTCCCCGCCCGAAGGGGGAGGTGCCGGCCTGCCCCGGGTCAATGCCGCCCTTGGCGGCCTGCTGGAGGTTTGAATCGTGCGTCAGATCGTGTCGGAACTGGCCCCAACGGGGGTTCTTCGCGCCGGAATCAACATGAGCAATTTTTTGCTTGTCACCGGCAAAACCGAGGCCGGGGACCCGCAAGGGGTGGCGCCCGACATGGCCGCCGAGATCGCCAAACGCCTGGGTGTCCCGGTCGCCTACGTGAAATACGAGCGGCCCTCGACCCTGGCCGACGCCGCCGCCACCAATACCTGGGATATCGGGCTGATCGGCGCCGAGCCGCAGCGGGCGGCAAAGATCGCCTTCACGGCGGCCTATTGCGAGATCGAGGCGACCTATCTGGTGCCGAAGGGATCGCCGCTGCAAACCATCGCCGATGTCGACCGCGCTGGGGTGCGGATCACGGTGCGGCGCGGCGCGGCTTACGACCTCTGGCTCGAGCGCAATATCAAGCACGCCACGGTCTTGCGGTCGGACAGTGCCGAGGGTCCCCTCAACCAATTCATCGCCGAGGGTCTTGAAGCCTATGCGGCGCTAAAACCGGCGCTGCTGTCCGACATCGAGAAAGTGCCGGGCGGCAAAATCCTGCCGGGCAATTTCATGACGGTGCAGCAGGCCATCGGCACGGCAAAGCCGAATACCGCCGGCGCCGCGTTTTTGAGCGAGTTCGTCGCGGAGGCGAAGCGCTCAGGCCTGGTGGCGCAGCTGATCGAGAAACATCACGTCAAAGGCCTGTCGGTCGCGCCGTAGCGCTCACACACGCTAAATGCTCGCAACCGTCTTGAGCCGCGCCCGCGGGTGAATTTCCGACTGCGCCATGACGCTGGTCTGGGCGCGGAAGCGCTCGACGATGCCGCGCACGAACGGCCGGATGCCGGGTGAGGTGACCAGCACCGGCGCCTCGCCGTCGCGCGCCGCCTGCTCGAATTTTTCCCGCACAAGGTTGATGAACTCGGTGAGTTTTGACGGCTGCATGGCGAGGCTGCGGTCGTCGCCCTGGCCGACGATCGATTCGGCGAACGCCTGCTCCCATCGGGCGGTCAGCGCGATGATCGGCAGGTGGCCGGCACCGGTCATATGCTGGGCGCAGAGCTGGCGGGCGAGGCGGGCGCGGACATGCTCGGCCAGCATCGCCGGATTGCGCGTGGTGCCGAGCCCATCGGCGATGCCTTCGAGGATGGTGGCGAGATCGCGGATCGAGACCCGCTCGGCGAGCAGGATTTGCAGCACGCGTTGGATGCCGGAAAGGGTGATCAGCGACGGCACAATGTCCTTGATCAGCTCGCTCTGCTCCTTCGGCAGTTCCTTGATCAGTTTCTGCACCTCGCCGTAGGACAACAGCTCCGACATGTTGGCCTTGATCAGCTCCGTGAGGTGGGTGGCGAGCACGGTCGCCGCGTCGACCACGGTGTAGCCCTTGACGGAGGCTTCTTCCTTCAGCGCCGCGTCGATCCAGGTT
>DATKHX010000088.1:0-6055 GCA_035510075.1 Allostellaceae bacterium | reverse complement strand
TGCGGCAGATGACGCCGAGGGTGTCGAGGTTGTGGCACTGCATCTTGATGCCGACCCGGCTGAACTCGCCAAAGGAGGGCTTGTAGCCGATGACGCCGCAAAACGCCGCCGGGCGGATCGTCGAGCCCCCGGTTTGGGTCCCGAACCCTACCGGCGCCTGGAAATCGGCGACCGCCGCGGCCGAGCCGCTCGACGAGCCGCCGGGGGTGTGCGCCGGGTTCAGCGGGTGCACGGTCTCGCGCGGATGGCGGTTGGCGAATTCGGTCGTCACCGTCTTGCCGAGGATGACCCCGCCCGCCGCCCGGGTCAGCGCTACGCAGGCGGCGTCGGCAAAGGGCCGGTTGCCACGGTAGATCGGCGAGCCGTGCTGGGTCGGCATGTCGTAGGTGTCGATCACGTCCTTGACCCCGACCGGCACCCCCTTCAGCACGCCCGGGCGCCCGGCGCGGTCGGCTGCGCGCGCCTGCGTCAGGGCCAGCTCGGGGTCGAGCCACACCCACGCCTTGACCGTGGCGCGCGCTTCGGCACGGTCGAGACAGTCGCGCACCAGGGCCTCGGCGGAGAGTGTCCCGGCTTCGAGGCGGGCCGCGGCCTCGCTTGCGGTCAGGCGTTCGGCGCCGCTCATTTCGCTTCTCCCCACGCGAGCCGGTGTTCGACCCAGAGACCGACCTCCAGAAGCCTCGCATCGTCGTGGCGGCGGCCGACAAGCTGGATGCCGACCGGCAGCCCGTCTGGTCCTCTGCCGGCCGGCAAGGTCAGGCACGGCATTGCGAACTGCGTCCACGGCGAGTTGAACACAGCCGACCCGGTGTCGGCGAGGGTGCGCGGCGCCTGCCCCGGCGCCGGCAGGGTCAGCAGCGCGTCGAAACCGCCGGCCCATGCGCGTGCCGCGGCGCGCGCCTTTTCGGCGGCGCGATAGGCCGCACGGAACTGCTCGAGGCTCAATTTGCGGCCGAGCGCCAGCTTCTCGTCGCGCAGCCGCGGGCTCAGCAACGCTTCGTGGCGGTAGAGCTCGGGCATGTGGTTGCGCAGCCCCTCGAACGCGCCAAGGATTTGCTGGGTCTCGTCGGCCACCTCACATTCGGCCGGGAATGCGGTGTCGGCGATCTGGGCGCCGGCGGTGGCGAGCCGATCGGCGGCGGCGTCGAGCACCGCGCGCCCTTCGGGTGCTGCGTCGTCCCAATGCGGGCCGCGGCACAAGCCAAGGCGCGGCGCGGTCCCCGGCATCGTCGGCGCCTCATACGGGATCGCCATGACAGCGGCGCGGAAGAGCGCAATGTCGCCGACCGAGCGCGCCATGATGCCGACCGTGTCGAGGGTTTCGGTGTTGATCCGCATACCGGCCGGCGGAAACAGCCCAAAGCTCGGCTTGAACCCGACCACCCCGCAATAGGCCGCTGGCCGGATCACCGAGCCGCCCGTTTGGGTCCCGATCGCCAACGGCACCATGAAATCGGCGACCGCCGCCGCCGATCCGCTGGACGAGCCGCCGGGGGTGAAAGCGGGGTCGTGCGGGTTCGATGTCGGTCCCGGTTGGCGGTTGGCGAACTCGGTGGTGATGGTTTTGCCCATCAGGATGCCGCCCGCCGCTTTTGGCAGGGCCGCGGCACTGCAGTCGCTTGGCGGCCACCAGCCGGTATAGATCGGCGAGCCATAGGTCGCCGGCATCTCCGCAGCGTCGAAGATGTCCTTGAGGCCGAACGGCACCCCGCCGAGCAGCGCCTTCTTTCCCGCCCGGTCGAAGGCCCGCGCCCGCTCCAGCGCCGCCTTTCCCGCGAGATACGCCCAGGCCCGCACCACCGGCTCGCGCTCGGCGATCCGCTCGAGGCAGCTTGCCACCACCGCCTCGGCGGTCAACCCGCCCCCCTCGACCCTCCGCACGATCTCAGTCGCCAGCAAGCGATGCGGTTCGACATTCGGCATTGGCACTACCCCCGGGTCAACGGCTCCCCATTTAGCCATACCGCCGGCCGCGAAGCATGCGCGAATTTGATCGCGTGTGGCTTGATTGAGAAACGATCGCCGGTGTCGCGGGCGCCGTGATCTTGAGCGGCCAAGCAGATGGTCGCGGTTAATGCCGCCTAAGCGGTCGGCCGTCGGACAGCTTTCTTGTAATGCTCCTTTCGGCAGCCGTGAGAACGGCGGCAACTACACCGTTTGGAAGGCTCGAAGAAGCCCCTCGATCCGAGCATTTGTTGCCTCGATCACCTCGCTCGCGATAATGCGATAGGTTGTCGCAATTTCTCGAATGCGCGCTGCCTCGACGCGCGGCCCACAGATCTCCGGTACCGCTGATGCTCGGAAGCCGACCAGAATGGCCTCCACTGCTTCATCGAAGCGCGGCAGATGGGCCATGATTTCCTCCCGTAGCCCGTCTTCGAGTGTCCGTGCACGCTCCCGTTGGTCGCGTTTCCGACGTTCGCCGGGAGTGGCAAACAGCTTCCATACACCGGCGAGAGCGATCGCCCCCAATACGACTGCGCCCACTGGCGTTGCTACTGCACCCGCAAGTGCGGCACCCGACAGCAGACCGACATGCCCGGCAGCACCCAATGCCGCGGCGCCAGCAGCGCCGCCGACCAACGTCTTGGTGCTAGCTCGGTCCACAGCGGCCTTCACCCGGAGATCGAGGGAGGGATGGGGCGCAATGGTGCGAAAGTCATGGCGAGCCATCGGACGCAGTGCTTCATCCCCGACGCGCGTGAATTCCTCGCTGAACTCCGAAACCTCCGTGTCGAGCAAATTCAGCTGATCTTGGTACCGCCGCGTCAGGTTGCTGTAGCGGCGCTCCAAGTTCTTGACCACAAGGCGTTCGTTTAGATCGTCGATATCCAATTTCCCAAACCAGCCGCTTTTCTTTTCCGCCAAGCGCCGGAAATCGACCTCGAATTCCTCGGCAGCATCCTCAACGAGAGCGTTCAAGTCTTCTCGAATGTGCCGTTTTAACATCTTGGCTCGGCGGCTGATTGCAGCGTACCGCTGGCGAGCGACGCGCTCAATTCGATCCGCTGCGTCGTCGAGTTCTTGGGCAACCGACAATGCCTCCGCCTGGGCTTCAGCGCTGCGAACAATCGCGGCGACGCGCTTGCGGACTTCGTTCACCGCCAGTTTTATCGGGTGAACGAGGGCGGATTGATCCCCGTTCTGCTGCGCCGTCGTGACAGCCTCGAAAAGCCAAGCTTCATCGAAATCCGCACCAAACTTGCGCGCCTCGGTAAAGACGGGCGTCTCTGGATGGCCAAACCTCATTGTGCGTTGGGCAAAAGACCCCAGCGCGTCGAACATACCCTTTCCACTATGGGCGAGATGATTAGGCGACCGCACCCCGAGAGTGTCGGCCAGCTTCGCGGCAATCGACGATCTGCTATCGCCCTCGATCAGCGGGTTGAATTCGCGCATGACCGCAGCGCGTTCCGGCGCCGGCAGAGTTGCCGCAGCAACCCCGAGATCAGCAATCGCTGTACGGGGCGTGGGCGGAGAGGACAGGGTACGCAGCACCAAAACCCGGGTCAGCGACGGCTCGCCCAACAGCTTGCCGATCGCGCCGGCCACCGACATCGTCGTTTCGAGGCGGGCAGGCGAGATGAAACCGTCGGCCGACGCGAGTGCCCCTACGGCATTGGCGAGCTTTGTCACAATCGGCGCGGCCCTAGCCTCATCGTCCGTTGCGTCGGGCACCCGCAGCTCATCTGGCTCGTACATCCCGTCTCCTGAACCACCGCGCATAAGCGATACCGCTCGAGCGTCAGAATCGGGTCAAAAAGCCCTGCTATCTCGGATGATTGAACCATAGGCTTTGGCCGGCACTCGATGAGCAGCACAGGCGTCGCCAGCGCCTGGCTCGAAGCGCTGCGTTGACGACGCGCTCAGCAGTACGTTTACAGCAGCTTCGCGTCGTCGCCGCCTGCGGCCACCAGTTCGACCGCCTTGCGGTCGAAGCTGGCAAAGACCGCGCCGCCGAGCCGTCGGCCCTCGAAGGCGATGACGCCGTCGGCGAAGTCACCACCCGCCGCCAGCATTGCCAACCCGGCTTCGGTCGCGGGACGATCCACCACGACTGAAGGGGCCGAAAGCAGTTGCCGCAAGGCGACAGCAACTTCACCAGGCTGTCGGCGATATCCCCGCTGGACTACCCAGACGAATTCACAAAGCGCGGGCAGGGTCAGCGCGACGGTTTCGGCAGCTCGCAACAAGTCGCGCGCCTGTCGGGCCTGCTCCAGCTCGTCGTTAATGGCGACCCGGACGAGAATGTTTGTATCGGCGGTAATTCTCAACGGATGCCGGCCCAGCTATCAGCAATGATTTCGTTGATTTCGTCGATCGAGAGCGGTTTGCCGCCTGGCCGCTGCAGAGAGCCAAAAAAATCCTCAATCGAACCTTTTGGTTTCCCGCGCACCTCAACCCGACCATTTGGCAGCAGATCGACCTGAACCTTTTGGCCGGGGTCCACTCCCAGATGCCGCAATATTTCCTTGCGAAGCGTGATCTGTCCCTTCGCTGTAATGGTCAGCTCCGTCGTCATCGCGTGCCCCGAGTGAAAGACGTAAGGTTATTTAGCCTTACCCCTGCCGAATGCAAGAGATCCAGAAAAACCGTGGCGCTGGATGCGCTGCCGAGGCAGAGTTGGAGAAGCGTTAAAGCAAATCTCGGGAGGACTGCCCCATGCCCCAATCCGCGATCCCGCCCGGCCGCCATGCGCCGGTCCGCCCGGAATGGCTTGACAAGGTGCGTGAGGAGATCATCGAGCCGCAGCTGCCGATCGTCGACCCGCACCATCACATGTGGGATCGGCCGGGCAACCGCTATCTGTTCCAGGACCTTTTGGCCGATACCGGCAGCGGCCACAACATCGCTGCGACCTGCTTCGAGGAATGCCGCGAGATGTACCGCGCCGACGGCCCGCAAGAGCTGAAATCCTTGGGCGAGACCGAATTCGTCAACGGCATCGCCGCGATGAGCGCGTCGGGCAAATACGGCAAGACCCGCTGCATCGCCGGCATCATCGGCAATGTCGATTTGCGCATCGGCAGCCGCGCCAAGGGTATCCTCGAGCAGCACGTGACGATATCGGGCGGGCGCTTCAAAGGCATCCGCAACGGCGCCACTTGGCACGCCGACCCGAGCCTCGAAATCTATTGCTCGGGCGCGCCGCAGGGGCTCTATCGCGACAAAACTTTCCGCGAGGGGTTTGCCGGGCTGGCTTCGCTCGGCTTGAGCTTCGACGCTTGGCTGTTTCAGACCCAGCTCGACGACGCGGCCGACCTCGCCCGCGCTTTCCCACAGGCGACGATCGTGTTGAACCATGTCGGCGGGCCATTGGCGATCGGCCCCTACGCCGGCAAGCGCGAGGAAGCCTTTGCCGCCTGGAAAAAGTCGATCGGCGAGGTCGCCGCTGCCTCGCCCAACACCTACGTCAAATTGGGCGGGCTCGGCATGAAGCTGTCGGGTTTCACATTTTTCGAGAACGACATGCCGCCCTCCTCGCAGGATCTCGAGAAGGCGTGGCGGCCCTATATCGAGGCGTGCGTCGCGGCCTTCGGTCCCGAGCGCTCGATGTTCGAGAGCAATTTCCCAGTCGACAAAGGGATGTGCAGCTATCCCGTCATGTGGAACGCCTTCAAGCGCATCGCATCGGGCTGCTCCGCCGCCGAGAAGACCGCGCTCTTCAGCGGCGCCGCGACCAAGGCCTACCGGCTGTCGCAGTGACGGAGCCCCCGGGTATCTAGTCTTCGCAACAGAAGAGACCGTCATGACCGGGCCTACCCCGGTCATCCGCAAGTTGTTGGCAAAGTAAGACGTGGATGGCCGGAACAAGTCCGGCCATGACCAAATAGGAGAAGGGAGAAACGCTGATGCCGTTGCCGCGAACCGAGGTGGATGCCACCACCCCGAAATACCTACGCGACAAATATGCGGTCGCCGGAGTCGGGGAGACGACTTATACGCGGGGCTCGGGCAAGACCACTCGGGCGCTCGGCACCTGGGCGGTCAGGAACGCGATCCTCGATGCCGGGCTCAAAAATACCGACATCGACGGCATGCTGTCCTATTCGGG
>DATKHX010000087.1:0-15369 GCA_035510075.1 Allostellaceae bacterium | reverse complement strand
GCCGTCGACCCGGCCTTGTTGTTCAATCTCGGCTTTTACGATCCCCAGACCAAGAGTGTCGATGTCCAGCGCTGGCTGCGCGACGAAGCCTTCGAGGCCGCGCAGGAGCATGGCCACGACCATGAGCAGCTCGACGTCAATCGTCACGACGACCGCATCCGCGCCTTCTGCATCACCCGCGACGAGCCGATCTCGTGGGCGGCGCTGTCGACTTGGCTCGATGCGCTGGCAACGATGCGCGGCGACGATCTCTTACGGCTGAAGGCGATCGTGGCGCTCAGCGACCGGCCGGGCGAGCCGGTTGTCGTCCACGGCGTGCAGCACCTCTTTCACCCGCCGGTGCTGCTGCCGCAATGGCCGAGCGACGACCATCGCACGCGTATGGTTTTTATCACCCGTGATTTGCCGCGCGAAGCGATCGAAAAGACCCTCGCCGCCTTCGAGGAGGCGGTCGAAGTTGCGGGCTAGAGCATGACCGGCCAGATTGGATCGATACCCGTCGCCCCCGCGAAAGCGGGCGGCGAGGCGCAGCCGCCGGCCGCTGCGGCCGGATCTAGGGGAGAGAAACATGCTGTCAGACGCCCGGATACAAGAGCGGCTCGGGCGTCAGGCGCTCGCCCTCGTGCTCGCCGGAGGGCGCGGCAGCCGTCTTAAACAGTTGACCGACCGGCGCGCCAAGCCGGCAGTCTTTTTTGGCGGCAAGTTTCGCATCGTCGACTTCGCATTGTCGAACTGCCTCAATTCGGGAGTTCGCCGCATTGCGGTTCTGACCCAATACAAAGCGCACAGCCTGCTGCGCCATCTGCAGATGGGCTGGTCGTTTCTGCGTCCTGAAATGGGCGAATTCCTCGATTTGCTGCCGGCGCAGCAGCGTCTCGACGAGGCGACCTGGTATCGCGGGACCGCCGACGCGGTGTTTCAGAACTTCGACATCCTGCGCGCCGCCGGCCCCAAATACTTCGTCGTCCTCGCCGGCGACCACATCTACAAGATGGATTACTCGAACATGCTGGCCGACCACGTCGCCAAGGGGGCGGACTGCACGGTCGCCTGCGTCGAGGTGCCGCTCGACGAAGCCTCGGATTTTGGCGTGATGGCGGTCGACGAAACGATGCGCATCCGCGATTTCCAGGAAAAGCCGCGCCGCCCGCCGGCGATGGCCGGCAAGCCCGACCGCGCGCTCGCCAGCATGGGCGTCTACGTGTTCACGGCGGCATTTCTGTATGCCGAGCTCGAACGCGATTACCGGGACCCGACCTCGAGCCGCGACTTCGGCAAGGACGTGATCCCGAACCTGGTCAGCCGCGGGCTCGCCGTTGCCCATTCCTTCGAGGAGAGCTGCGTCAAGACGACGTTCGAGGCCGAGGCCTATTGGCGCGACGTCGGCACCATCGACGCCTATTGGGCCGCCAATATCGACCTGATCACGCCGACGCCGTCGCTCGACATCTACGACCCCAATTGGCCGATCTGGACCTACCAGCAGCAATTGCCGCCGGCGAAATTCGTGTTCGACGACGACCACCGCCGCGGCATGGCGGTCGATTCGATGGTGTCGGGCGGCTGCATCGTGTCGGGCGCCACGGTCCGGCGCTCGTTGTTGTTCTCGAACTGCCGGGTCAATTCGTTTGCGCGCACGCACGAAGCGGTGCTGTTGCCCGATGTCGAAATCGGCCGCCACGCGCGGCTGACAAAGGTCGTCATCGATCGCGGCTGCCGGATCAGGGAAGGCTTGGTGATCGGCGAGGACCCCGATCTCGACGCGCGCCGGTTTCACCGCAGCGACGACGGCGTCGCCCTCGTCACCGCCGAAATGCTCGCCGCCCTCGATTAGGCTCGCGCCGCAGTCTCCGGCCGAAGTAGAGGCGACCTCGGATGTCGGTGATGCCAGGGAAGCGGGTCGCGGTGATCGGCGCGGGGATGGTGGGCGTGTGCGCGGCGAGCTGGCTGCAACGCGAGGGCTACAGCGTTTTCATTATCGAGGCCGGTGACCCAGGCCATGGCGCCTCCTTTGGTAATGCCGGTGCGTTCAACGCCTCCTCGGTGACACCGGTGTCGATGCCGGGGGTGATGTGGAACGTGCCGCGATGGCTGCTCGACCCGCTCGGGCCGTTGTCGTTGCGTTGGCGCTATCTGCCGACGATCGCCCCGTGGCTGATCCGCTTTATCCGCGCTGGAAGCCCCGAAAGAGTGCATGCCCAGGCGCGCGCTCTGCGCCCGCTGGTCGGCGCCACGCTCGAAGCATTGACCCCGCTGGTCCGCGATGCCGGCGCCGAGGACCTCGTTCATCGCCTCGGCCATCTTTACGTCTACCGCTCGCCCCAAGGGCCGCAGAAGGAACGGCTCGCCTGGGAATTGCGCCGCGAGAACGGGGTCGAGATCGACGAGTTCGACGCCGACGAATTGCGCCAGCTCGAGCCTGCTTTGTCGCGCGACTATGTTCGGGGTATCCTGGTACGCGAGAACGGCCACACCTCGAACCCGCTCGCGCTGGTCCAGCGCCTGCTCGACCATTTCTTGCGCATGGGCGGCGAGTTGGTGCGTGCCCAGGCGATCGGCTTCCGGCTCGATGCAAAACGGCTCGCCGCGGTCCGCACCGATCACGGCGAGCACCCGGCCGAAGCAGCAATTGTCTGCGCTGGCGCCTGGTCGAAGCCGCTCGCCGCGGCGCTCGGCGACCGCATTCCGCTCGAAACCGAGCGCGGCTATCACCTGATGATCCGCGATCCCGAAATCATGCCGCGCATCCCGACCGCCGACGCCGACGGCAAGTTCGTCGCCACGCCAATGGATACCGGGCTGCGCTTTGCGGGCACGGTCGAGCTGGCGGGCCTTGCCGCCCCGCCCGACTGGCGCCGCGCCCGCATCCTCCTCGAACAGGGTCGCAGGATGCTGCCCGGACTAGCAGCCGATCATTCCGACGACCGCATCTCGGTATGGATGGGCCATCGGCCGAGCCTGCCCGATTCGCTGCCGGCCCTCGGGCCCTCCGGCGCTACCCCGGACGTGATCTATGCCTTTGGGCATGGTCACGTCGGCATGACCTCGGCGCCGATGACCGGCAAGCTCGTGGCCGATCTCGTCGCCGGCCGGCAGCCTTCGATCGACATCGCACCCTTTGCACCGGCTCGCTTCGAATAAGCTCTCTAAATTGCCCGGCGGATAGCACCCAACTGATCGTACCCACCCATCCACCATACCGGCGCAGGCCGGTACCTACGGCAGACATGGGTCCCGGCCTCCGCCGGGAAAGACTAGACGCGGCAAGCGAGCGCCGGCCGGGATTGTTGCGTCGGATTGCCGAGGCCGGCAACTCGCTGTCAGAACACGCGCGCGGTTGTCGTCCGGTCTTTGACCCACACCTGAGCCTCGTTCCCCGCTTGGAGCGCGTCGCGCGCGGCGTCGACCGCGTCGAGCAAGGCCTGCTCCTTGTCGAGATAGGCGCCGTAGACGGCGTTGCCGAGTGTCACCACCCACCTCGCCTCGCGGCCGCGGCGGCAGACCTGAAACTCCATAACCATTCCCTCATGCGCTCCTTGGACGACAACGGCCGCCATGGCGGGTCTCATCCCCGGATGCCCGGTGTGTTCTCCCGAGGAGGGACTATCGCCTCTAAACCCGATCGAATAAAGGCGATTTTGTTACGAAACGACACAAACTGAGATTTTTCGTAGTTAACTCGCGCCGCGCCGCGCGCATGCCGTTGGGACCCAGCGATCACTTCTCCTCGGCGGTGAACACGCCGTCCCAACCAGCCGGCGGCGCCTCAAGCTGGAAATGCGCGATTCGCCGCCGGTAGAGGTCGTAGACCGGCCCCAAATGCCGCACCGCGGCAAGAAGCCCGTCATCGAGCAACCGCAGCGCCGCCCCCCAATCCTGATGCCGGTAGGCGCGCAGCAGCGCCGAATGGCGGCGCGCGAACTCGTCTTCTTCGATGCGCTCCGGTGGTAGAGTGTAGACACGCCCGGCTTGCGACTTGCCCTTGACGGCGACGAGGTCGACCTCGATCAGCGCTGCTTCGTCGAGGCGGATCGCGGTCTCCTCGCCGATCACCAAATCGATGCCATAGACCTTGCCAAGGCCTTCGAGCCGCGAGGCCAGGTTGACCGGGTCGCCGAGCAGCGAATAGTCGAAATGCTGCTGCGAGCCGAAATTGCCGACGCAGCATTCACCGGTATTGATGCCGATCCCCATTTGCACCGGCCGAAACGGCTTGCCGGCTGCCGCCTCTTCCGTCCACATGTGGTTCAGCTCGATCAGCTTGCGGCGCATCATTTGGGCGGCACGCGCTGCGTTCTTGGCGTGGTCGGCATCGTCGAGCGGGGCGTTCCAGAACGCCATGATGCAGTCGCCGATGTACTTGTCGATCGTGCCCTTTTGCTCGGTGATGATTTCGGTCATCGGCGACAAAAACGTGTTCATAAAATGGGTCAAGGCCTGGGCGTCCATGCCCTCGGCGCGGCTGGTGAAGTTGCGGATGTCGCAGAACATGATCGTCATCACCCGCATCTCGCCGCCGAGCTGGAGCTTTTCCGGATGTGCTGCGAGCTCTTGGACGTAATACGGCGACATGTAGCGCGAAAAGGCGCTGCGGATTTCGCGCTGTCGCGCCTCGGTGCGCAGATAGCCGAGCAGGCTCGCCACCAAATAAACGAGGGTCATCACCGCCCACGGATAAACCGGATCGAGCAGCAGATGCGCGTATCTGAACGCGGCCCATGAGCCGCCGAGCGCGACCGCGACCGAGGCGCCGCCGACCACCGCGCTCGGCAACGCCCCGATCCGCGGCAGCACGAAGATCAGCCCCGCGCCGACCGCCACCGTAAATAGGAGCTCGGCGCCGACCGCCCAGTCGGGCCGGGTCAGAAAATCGCCCTGCAGGATCTCGTCGATCAATTGGGCATGGATTTCGACGCCGGGCACGGCGGGCGAAAGCGGGGTTGCCCGCTGATCGTTGATGACCCCGGCGGCCGATGTCCCGACCAGCACGATATCTCCGGCCACCGATGCCGGGTCGAATTTCCCTGCCAGCACGTCGGCGGCGGAGATGGTGAGGCCGGGCTCGGCGCGCGCGTAATGCAGCCAGACCCGGCCGGCGGCGTCGGTCGGCACCGTCGCCGGGCCGATGCGGATCGCGGTGAGGCCGGTGTCCTGGCCGAAATTGTTCTCGCCATTGGCGCCGGCGGCGCGGCCGACATAGGTCGAGGCGCCAAAGGCGAGCCGTAGCGCCTCGGCGGCCAGCGAGGGATAGGGCTTGCCGTTCAGGCTCATGATCAGCGCCACCCGGCGCACGACATTGTCCCAATCGAGCGTCTGATTGAGAAACCCGTCGCCGGCGGCGGCGGCTTCGAGCACCGGCAGGTTCGGCACGACCTTTGTGAAGTTTTCGACGTGGCCGAGCGGGTCGGTCCCGGTAAATGCGAAGCCCGCCTTTTCGGCGGGCGGCCGGGCGTCGCCGCGATCGGTCAGGATAAACCCGGTCGCAACCGGGAGCTTGCGCATCGCCGCGGCCAACACTTGATCGGGGTCGGGCAGTCTCGACAACAGCTTTTCGGCGTCGGACTGGACGCCGCCGTTCTGCGCGATCAGCGGCAGCAGCAGCTTCGGCGAGGTGCGGTCGGGCTCGGCGAAATCGATGTCGAAGGCGATCACCGCCGCACCGGCGCCGGCGAGGCGGTCGACCAGTTTGGCCACGATCGTGCGCGGCCACGGCCATTGCCCGATTTTGGCGAAACTCTTGTCGTCGATGTCGACGATGCGGATCGGCGCATTGCCCGGCTGGCGGGGTGCGGCGCGCTGGTAGAGATCAAAAGCGATCAGCGACAGGCGATCGAGCAGGTCGGGAGCAGCCACGCGAGCCCCGATCGCCACCAGCAGCACGCCGAGCGGCAGCAGATAAATGACACCTCGGCGGAGCTGGGCCAAAATACGCATCGGTGCCGAGCGCCAAATGCAAACGGTAATCCTGGGACGGCAAAAACCGGAACTGCCATCATCGCCGACTTTCCCCGAATTTTCCACAATCCCTGGCGCGTTGAGATAGCTTATCCGGACACAGCCGCGCAGCCGGTGTTTAAAGCTCGATGACCGACACGATCGACCTCACCTTGCCGCAGCAAACCGGGCGGATCGACGCCGGCGGGCGACCGGAAAAAGCGGACCCCTCCGGGGACGCGAAAAAAGCCAAGCTGATCCGCAAGGCGACGGCGCTCTGCAAGGAGAGTCTCGATCTCGCCGAACGCGATCTCGCGGCGCGTGTCATCGCAAAATTTTACGAGCATGTGCCGCCGGACGATGTCGCCGGGCGCAGCCCGCGCGATCTCGGCGGCGCGGCGCTGTCGTTGTGGCGCTTTGCCGGGCGCCGGCGCCCCGGACAGCCCAAGATCAGGGTCTACAACCCCGCGCCGGATGTCGACGGCTGGTCGTCGCCGCATACCGTCGTCGAGATCGTCAACGACGACATGCCGTTTCTCGTCGATTCGGTGACGGCGGCGATCAATGCCGCCGACCGCGTCGTCGATCTCGTGATCCATCCAATCCTGACGGTCGATCGCGATGCGGGCGGGCGGCTGCGCGAGATCGGCGACAGCGGCGACGCCGGCCTGCGCGAATCGTGGATGCAGATCGAGATCACCCGCGAACCCGATCCCGCGGGGTTGCCGCAGCTGACCGAAGCATTATCGGGCGTTCTCGCCGATGTCCGCGCCGCGGTCGCCGACTGGCAGGCGATGCGCCACACCTTGCGGGCGGTGCTCGACGATCTGCCGGGCCCGCCGGCGCCGCCGGTGCCGCCGCAGGAGCTGTCCGAGGCGCAGGATTTCCTGCGCTGGCTTGACGACGACAACTTTACCTTTCTCGGCTACCGCGAATACCTGTTCGACGGCGCCGCCGAGCCCACCCGGCCGGCGCTTGGGATCCTCGCCGACCCCGACCACCGCATCTTCGACGGATTGCGGGATTTGTCGTCGTTGCCGCCCGACGTGCAGGACTTTATCCGCCGGCGCGAACTGCTCGTCGTCACCAAGTCGAACCGGCGCGGCACCGTCCACCGCCGCGCGCATATGGACGCGATCGGCGTGCGGCGCTTCGACGCGAGTGGCCAGGCGGCCGGGATTCGGCTGTTTCTCGGACTTTTCACCTCCCTCGCCTACAGTCGCAACCCGCGCGCGATCCCGCTGTTGCGGCTCAAGGTCCGCCATATCGTCGAGCGCTCCGGGCTGTCGCCCGCCAGCCACGACGGCAAGGCCCTGGCGCATATCCTCGACACCCTGCCCCGCGACGAGCTGTTTCAGGGCAGCGAAGACGAGCTGTTCGATACCGCAACCGGCATCCTCAACCTGCAGGAACGCCAGCGCATCGCCGTGTTCGTCCGCCGCGACCCCCTCGAACGCTTTGTCTCGTGCCTCGTCTTCGCACCGCGCGAACGCTACGACAGCGACCTGCGCCAGCGTTTCGCGGCGATCCTCGAACCGGCGTTCGCCGGTCGGCTCTCGGCCTTTTACACGCATCTCGACGAGTCGGTGCTGGCCCGTCTCCAGTTCATCATCCGGACCACGCGCGGCCAGGTGCCGGCGGTCGATGTCGCTGCCCTCGAAAATCGGCTGGCCGAAGCCGGCCGCAGCTGGTCGGACCGTTTCGAGCAGGAAGCGGCGGCGGCATTCGGCGAGGCCGAAGCGCGCGCCCGGCTGCGCCGTCTGAAGTCGTTCCCGGTTGCCTACGAGGCATTGACGCAGCCGGCCCAGGCGATCGCCGATTTGCCGCGGATCGAAAGCGTGCTGGCGGGCTCGCCGCTCGAAGTGTCGCTGCACCCGGTCGCCGAGAGCGGGCGCCGCGGATTGCGGGTCTACCGCGCCAAGGAGCCGGTCGTGCTTTCCGACGTCCTGCCGATGCTCGAAAGCCTCGGGCTGCGCGTCGTCGCGGAAGAGCCATTCCGCATCGACACGGTCGAGAGCGGCGCCGTCTGGGTGCACGAATTCCAGCTCGCCGGCGAAACCGCCGTGGGCGCCGTCTCCGGTGCGGTCAGAACGCGGTTCGAGGAAGCTCTGGCGGCGGTGTGGACCGGCCGGGTCGAAAACGACCGCTTCAACCGCCTCGTCCTCGCCGCCGGCCTTTCGATCCGCCAGGTCAGCGTCCTTCGCCTATACGCTAAGGTGCTGCGGCAGGCCGGCAGCGCATACAGTCAATCCTATATGGAGGACACGCTCGGCGCCCATCCGCACATCGCCGCCCGGCTCGTACGGCTGTTCGAGACGCGCTTCGATATCGCGGGGCCGGCGGACCGCGGCCTCGCCGTCATGGGCGAGGTGCAGGCGATCGACCATGCCCTCGACGCGGTCGCGAGCCTCGACGAAGACCGCATCCTGCGCAGCTACTTGACCCTCGTCCTCAAGACCGTGCGGACGAATTATTTTCAGCCGTCGCCGTCGGGCGAGCCCAAAGCCTATCTCGCGGTCAAGCTCGCCAGCAGCGAGATCGACCTGTTGCCGCCGCCTCGCCCGCTGTTCGAGATCTACGTCTACAGCCCGCGGATCGAAGGCGTGCACATGCGCGCCGGCAAGGTCGCGCGCGGCGGCATCCGCTGGTCGGACCGAAAGGAGGATTTCCGCACCGAGATCCTTGGGTTGATGAAGGCCCAGACGGTCAAGAACGCCGTCATCGTCCCGGTCGGCGCGAAAGGTGGGTTCGTCGTCAAGCAGCCGCCGGCGGCGCGCGAGCGGCTCGGGGCCGAAGCGGTCGAATGCTACAAGATCCTGATCCGCGGGCTTCTCGACCTGACCGACAACATCCTCGCCGAGGGCGCCGACGGCCACCTCGTCGTGCCGCCGCCCAACGTCGTTCGGCATGACGCAGACGACCCCTATCTCGTCGTCGCCGCCGATAAGGGCACCGCCACCTTTTCCGACTACGCCAATGCGATTTCCGAGGAATACGGGTTCTGGCTCGGCGACGCTTTTGCCTCCGGCGGGTCGGCCGGCTACGACCACAAGGAAATGGGGATCACGGCCCGCGGTGCCTGGGAGCTCGTCAAACGCCATTTCCGGGAGCTCGGCCGCAACATCGAGACGAGCGATCTGAGCGTTGTCGGGGTCGGCGACATGTCGGGCGACGTGTTCGGCAACGGCATGCTGATGTCGCGCCATCTTCGGCTTCTCGGGGCTTTCGACCATCGCCATGTCTTTGTCGACCCCGCCCCCGACCCGGCGGGCAGCTTTGCCGAGCGCCAGCGTCTGTTTCGCTTGCCGCGATCGAGCTGGGCCGATTACGACCCGGCGCTGATCTCCGAGGGCGGTGGGGTCTTCGAGCGCGGCGCCAAATCGGTCCCGATCAGCCCGCACATAAAGCTCGCGTTTGGCATCGAGGCCGACCGGCTGACCCCGGCCGAGCTGATCCGCAAAATGCTCGCCGCACCCGTCGACCTGTTGTGGTTCGGCGGCATCGGCACCTACATCAAGGCGCCCGGCGAGAGCAACGCCGAAGTTCGCGATCGCGCCAACGATGCGCTGCGCATCGACAGCGGCGAGATCCGGGCGAAGGTGGTCGGCGAAGGCGCCAATCTCGGCGTCACCCAGCGTGGCCGCGTCGCCTACGCGCTCGCCGGCGGCCGTATCGATACCGACGCGATCGACAACTCGGCCGGCGTCGACACCTCGGATCATGAGGTGAATCTTAAAATCTTGGTCGACCGCGCCATCGCCGCCGGGGTCCTGCCGGCCGAAGAACGCGAGCCGCTGCTACAAAGCATGGCCGATGAGGTCGCGGCCTTGGTATTGCGCGACAATTATTTGCAGGGCGAGGCGCTGTCGGTTGCCGAGGCGCGCGGCGGGGCGGCGCTCGATCGCCAGGCGCGGCTGATCCGCGAGCTCGAAAAATCGGGCCGGCTCGACCGCGCGCTCGAATTCCTGCCCGACGACGAGGCCTTGGCGAGCCGCGCGGCGCACCGCCAGGGCCTGACTCGCCCGGAGCTTTCGGTGCTGCTCGCCTATGCCAAGATGGCGCTCGACACCGAGCTCCTCGCCTCCGACTTGCCCGATGCGCCGCAGCTTGTCGACGAGCTGCGGAGCTATTTCCCGGCAGTTTTGCGCGAGCAGCTCCGCCCGCAGATCCCGGCTCACCCGATGCGCCGCGAGATTACCGCCACGATCGTCACCAACGATCTCGTCAACCGTGCCGGCATGACCTTTGTCAGCGACATGCGGGCGCGCACCGGCCGCCCGCCGGCCGACATCGCCCGCGCCTATCTGATCGTCCGCGAAATCTTCGACATGCCGCGGCTTTGGGCCGAGATCGAAGCGCTCGACAACCGCGCCCCGGCGCAGGTCCAGACCGAGATGCTGCTCGAGATCGCGACGGTCGTCGAGCGCTCTGCGTGCTGGCTGCTGCAGCGCAGGCGTCTCGACCTCGCCGGTGAAAGGGCGCGGCTGACGCCGCCGATCCACGCCCTCGCCGCGTCGCTCGCGAGCTTGTTGCCACAGCGCGACCAGGCCATCGCCGAGGAGCGCAGCCGGCGCCTGGCGGCAGCCGCGGTTCCCGAGGCGCTCGCCGCGCAAATCGGAAGGATGCCGTTTCTGGCGCCGGCCCTCGACATCGCCGAATTGGCGGAGCGGGCGGCGCAGCCGCTCGATCGCACGGCGGCGGTCTATTACGCGATCGGGGTGAGGTTCGCGCTCGACGAGATGCGCGCCGCCGCGCGCCGGCTCCCGGCCGAAACCCAATGGCAAAAGCTCGCGGTCGAGGCGACCATAGACGATCTGTTGGCCCTGCAGGCGGACATCACCTCGCGCGTGCTCGCGAGCGAACACGCAGCGGCGGCCGACCCGCTTGCCGGCTGGACCAGCGCGCGGTCAGCCGAGCTTGCCGCCGCCGACTCCTTCGCCCGCGAGTTGCGCGCGAGCGCGGCCGTCGACCTCGCTTTGCTCGTCGTCGCCGCTCGCCAGCTCCGCCAAGCGCTCGACTGAGGGTGCCCGCCGGTCAGGGCGCGCGGTTCAGCCGGTTGCCGACGAGATCGTCGACGACGGCGGGGTCGGCGAGGGTCGAGATGTCGCCGAGCGCGCTATGCTCGTCGGCCGCGATTTTGCGCAGGATGCGGCGCATGATCTTGCCCGAGCGCGTCTTTGGCAAACCCGGCGCCCATTGCATCAGGTCGGGTGCTGCGATCGGGCCGATCTCGCGGCGGACCCAGGCGACGAGCTCGCGCCCCAATTCCTCGCTCGGGTTCTCGTCGGCCCGCAAGGTCACGTAGGCATAAATGCCCTGGCCCTTGATGTCGTGCGGATAGCCGACGACCGCGGCCTCGGCGACTTTGGGATGGGCGACGAGCGCGCTTTCGATCTCGGCGGTGCCGAGCCGATGGCCCGCGACGTTGATCACGTCGTCGACCCGGCCGGTGATCCAATAATAGCCGTCTTCGTCGCGGCGCGCTCCGTCGCCGGTAAAATAGAGACCGGGAAAGGCCGAGAAGTAGGTGTCGACAAAGCGGCGATGGTCGCCGTAGACCGTGCGCATGATGCCGGGCCAAGAGCGTGCCAGGCACAAATTGCCTTCGCCGGGGCCTTCGATCCGCCGGCCGTCATTGTCCACCAGAAGCGGCTCGATCCCGAAAAACGGGCGCGTCGCGGACCCCGGCTTCAAGGGCGTCGCACCGGGGATCGGGGTGATCATGATACCGCCCGTCTCGGTCTGCCACCAGGTGTCGACAATCGGGCAGCGGCGTTCGCCGACATGGTTGTAGTACCACAGCCACGCCTCGGGATTGATCGGCTCGCCGACCGAGCCGAGAATGCGCAGCGAGCGCCGGCTGGTGCAGCGCACATATTCTTCGCCCTCGCGCATCAGCGCCCGGATGGCGGTCGGCGCGGTATAGAAAATCGAGACTTGGTGCTTGTCGACGACCTGCCAAAAGCGCGACGGGTCGGGGTAGTTCGGCACGCCCTCGAACATCACGGTGGTGGCGCCGTTGGCGAGCGGCCCGTAGAGGATGTAGCTGTGCCCGGTCACCCAGCCGACATCGGCGGTGCACCAATAGATCTCACCCTCGCGGTAGTCGAAAACATATTCATGGGTCATCGAGGCGTAGACGAGATAGCCGCCCGTCGTATGCAGCACCCCTTTGGGCTGGCCGGTCGAGCCTGAGGTGTAGAGAATAAAGAGCGGGTCCTCGGCCGACATTTCCGTCGGCGGGCAGTCAGGCGAGGCCGCCGCGCACGCTTCGTGATACCAGGTGTCGCGGCCCGAAACCCAGTTGACCGCACCGCCGGTGCGGCGCACCACGATAACATCACGCACGTCGGGGCAGCTTTCGAGCGCGGCATCGGTATTACGCTTGAGCGGCACAGTGCGGCCGCCGCGCAACCCCTCATCAGCGGTCACCAGAAAGGTCGAGCGGCAGTCGCGGATGCGCCCTGCGAGGCTGTCCGGCGAAAACCCGCCGAACACGACCGAATGAACGGCGCCGATCCTGGCGCACGCCAGCACCGCCACCGCGATCTCGGGGATCATCGGCAAATAGATCGTGACCCGATCGCCTTTCTCGACGCCGCGTCCTTTCAGCACATTGGCGAAGCGGCAAACCGCCTCGTGCAGCGCGCGATACGTGATATGGCGATCCTCGCCCGGATCGTCGCCTTCCCACAGGATCGCAGTCTGATCGCCGCGCCGCCGCAAGTGGCGGTCGACACAGTTGCTGCAGGCGTTGAGAGTCCCGCCTTCGTACCAGGCAATGCGAACGTCGTCGTCGAACGACGCGTCCTTAACTTTGGTATAGGGCTTGATCCAGTCGAGCCGTTTCCCGTGCTCGCCCCAAAACCCTTCCGGGTCGTCGAGCGAGTGTTGGAGCAGCCGCAGATAATCGGCTTCGCTGATCTTGCCGACTTGCGGGTGGGCCGAGATCGGGATCACGGTCCGGCTCGACATGGCGCGCTTTCCTCCTCGGCCGGGCGACGCCGACCGGGCGCCGCGCTCTGTTGCCGAAGATTATTCTGCCGGGTAGAGCCGTTACAATACCTCTCAGGCGACCGCGGCGCGGGCTGCCGCATCGACGTGCCGGCCGCCGCGGGTGGCGAGCAGCGCGGCTTGCGTCCGGTTGACGACATGAAGGCGGCGTATGATCTGCTTGACATGCGCCTTCACCGTGCTCTCGGACATCCCGAGAGCATCTGCTATCAGCTTATTCGACCGACCTTCCGAGATCAGCGCCAAAACGTCGCGCTGGCGCCTGGTCAGCGCTTGCCACGGCAGACCGGACATTTCCCGCATCGGGGCGTCGCCACCGGGTTCGCTCAGCACCAGGGGAACGAAAGTCCCGCCCGTGCGCATCCGCTCGAGCGCTGCCACCAGAACCTTGAGTCCGAGGCTCATCGGCAGAAAGCCTCTGGCGCCCGACCGAAGGATCATCCGCGCGCGCTCCGTGTCATCGCAGTCGGCGATTGCCAGGACCGGCGTCTGCGGGGCTGCGGCGGCGAGGAGCGCCAGATCCGAGATATCGATATGCCGGCAGGTCGCGGCGCCGAGAAGAATGACCGAAAATCCCGTGCCTTGCCGCAGCAGACGCACCAGATCCGCGGCCGTTTCGACGTCGGTGACCCGCCATCGCCGCGCCTGTTGGCTAAGCGCGAGCTTGAGGCAGTCGCGCCGCAGGGCGCTCGAATCGACGATCGCGAGATGCCGCCGAGTCGGTTCTACGAACTCGGCCGATCCGACCGAAACGCGATTAGGGACGAGCTCGCCAATCGTGCTGAAAGAGTCGAACATTTCCAAAGCGGCCCCCTACGCCTCAGGCTGTAGCGCGGAAGCTTGCGCCATCCCGAAAAACAACACGGTAAAGTTTTGTAAGCAGGTGTAACAGAACGTCACTATCCAAATGCTTATTTTTCGCGACATGCCGCAAGCAAGCAGACGTTGATACATCCTTGACGAGCATCCCGTCGATACTGACCTTATTTTGTCACAACGACCCGGTTTCGGCGGGCTGGGTGGGTGCGGCAGCGACGCGGCTGAGCGGAGGATCCGCTGCGCCTCCGCGCCTTCGGGCATCCAACCCAGCTGATTACCCCGAGCCAAACCGCCTTTAGCCTGCTACCGTAGCGCCGGCACCTATCCTTGGCCCGGAGGCAGAGATGCAATATGGCTTTGGCGCGCCGGTCAGCGGCGTCCTGTCCACGCCTGACAATCTCGCGCGCATCGCCGTCGAGGGCGAGGCGATGGGCTATGACTACACGACGATCAGCGACCACGTCGTGATCCCGCGCGACATCGAGGCGCGTTATCCCTACAGCGACACCGGCGAGTTTCCCGGCCGCTCGCGCGGCGACCGCCACGAGCAGCTGATTGCCGTCGCGTTTGTCGCCGGCAAGACCACGCGGTTGCGGCTCGTCACCTCGGTGACGGTCGTCCCGCACCGGCCCGCGGTGTTGCAGGCCAAGATGCTGGCGACGATCGACGTCTTGTCGAAAGGCCGGCTGACCTTCGGCATCGGCGCCGGCTGGATGAAGGAGGAATTCGAGGCGCTAGGGGTTCCGCCGTTCCCCGAGCGCGGCACCGTCACCGACGAATACCTGATGGCCTGCCGCGAGCTGTGGACCAAAGACGACCCTCGCTTCGAAGGCAAATATGTCAAATTCGCCAATGTGCTGTTCGAGCCGAAGCCGGTGCAAAAGCCGCACCCGCCGATCTGGGTTGGCGGCGAAAGCGGGCCGGCCTTGCGCCGCACCGCACGGCTCGGCGACGGCTGGTATCCAATCGGCACCAACCCGCAGCATCGGCTCGATTCGATGAAGCGGTTTCAGGCCGGCGTCGAAAGGCTGCGCCGGCTGACCCGCGAGGCCGGCCGCGACCCGGCGCAGATCACGCTGGCCTATCGCGTGACGAACTGGGGAAAATCGCTGCCGGCCCGTGCCGACGACGGCGAGCGCCGGCTGTTCTCCGGCGAGATCGCCGACATCGTCGGGGATCTTCGGGCATTTCGCGATTTCGGCGTCGGCCATGTCGACTTCAGTTTCGGCGGCGACACGCCGGACGCGATGATCGCCGAAATGCGCCGCTTCCGCGAGGAGGTGTTGGTAAAGGTTTAGCATCGCATCCCGGAGCCGCCGCGAGAGCTGTCATTGCGAGCTGGGCGAAGAAATCTCGGACCGACAACCGTTCCGTGGAGATCGCCTTGTCGGCCTATGGCCTCCTCGCCCTATGGCTTCCCCGCAATGACAGCCCATCTCAATGATCTCTGAGCCTCCGTGGTGAACCCCTGATGGAGGAGCTGCCGTTGCTAAAGCTCGGATACAAGGCGTCGGCCGAACAGTTCGGGCCGCGCGAATTGCTCGACTTCTCGTGCCTCGCCGAGGAGGTTGGGTTCGACTCGGTGTTTGTCAGCGACCACTT
>DATKHX010000086.1:0-8289 GCA_035510075.1 Allostellaceae bacterium | reverse complement strand
GCCGCGACATACCCTCCCGGGCCGCCTCCGATCACGATGACGTCATAGCGATCCGGCATCGTGCAGGCTCTTCAACAGCAGCGCCCCGGATATGGACACCTCGAACGACGCTTACGCGGATGTTGACGGGCGGCCATCGTTGATGGCGCGCCAGATGCGCTCGGGGGTAGCGGGCATGTCGATGTGGCGGATGCCGTAGCCCGAAAGCGCGTCGACGAGCGCGTTCATGACCGACGGGAGCGCGCCGGCGCAGCCGGCTTCGCCGCAGCCCTTGGCGCCCAAGGGGTTGGTCTTGGCCGGCACCGGATGGCTCGCGCTGGCAAACATCGGCGCATCCCCGGCCCGCGGCATCGCGTAGTCCATATAGGAGCCGGTCAGCAATTGGCCATGCTCGTCGTAGACGGTGCTTTCGAGCAAGGCCTGGCCGATCCCCTGCACGATGCCGCCATGCGCCTGGCCGGTGACCAAGAGCGGGTTGATGACGACGCCGAAATCGTTGACGAACGAATAGCGCACGACTTCGGCAACGCCGGTTTCGGGGTCGATCTCGACCTCGGCGATATGGCAGCCGTTGGGGAACGCCGAAGGCGGGCCGTCGCTGATGTTGGCGACATCGAGGCTCTGCGGCAACTCGGGCGGCAGCTCGAGCCTGCCGCGGATCTTTTCGGCCAACTCCATGATACCGACGGAGCGGTCGGTGCCCGATATGACGAACCGGCCGGCGCGGAATTCGATGTCGGCCGTCGCGGCCTCCAGCACGTCTGCTGCGATCTGCCGGCCGGCCTCGATGCATTTGTCGGCGGCTTCGACGATCGCGACCCCGCTCGTCATCATCGATTTCGAGCCGCCGGTGCCGCCGCCGGCGATCAGCTCGTCGCTGTCGCCCTGCAGCAGCTTGATGCGGTCGAACGGGATGCCGAGCCGCGCCGCCAGTACCTGGGCAAAGGGCGACCAATGCCCCTGGCCGTAATCCAAGGTGCCGGTGATCAGGGTCACGTCCCCATTCGCTTCAAAGCGGATGCCGCCCATCTCCCGGCCGGGCGGCCCGGTCAGCTCGAGATAGTCGCTGATGCCCCGGCCGCGCAATTTGCCGCGCGCGCGGCTCTCCTCTTTGCGCGCGGCAAAGCCGACCCAGTCGGCGAGCCGCAGCGCGTCGTTCAACAGGTTGGTGAAGTCGCCGCTGTCATAGGTCGTCCCGTTCGGCGCCCTGTACGGCATCGCCTCGGGCGGGATGTGGTTCTTGCGGCGCAGCTCGACCGGGTCGACGCCCAACTCCCGGGCGGCGGTCTCGACCAGTCTTTCCATATAGTAATTGGCTTCGGGCCGCCCGGCGCCGCGATAAGCCCCGACCGGGGTTGTGTTGGTGAAGACGCATTTCGTCGAGACCTCGATCAGCGGTGTCTTGTAAACGCCGAGCGTGTTCCGGACCGCATTGCGGGTCGACGGGCCGGGGGCACCGTAGGTAGCACCCAGATTGCCGTAGCCGTTGAGCCGCACGGCGAGGAAACGGCCGTCGCCGTCGAGCGCGAGCTCGGCCGTCATCTCGGCGTCGCGCCCGTGGGTGTCGGAGACAAAGCTGCCCGAACGGTCGTCGGTCCATTTGACCGGGCGGCCGAATTCGCGCGCCGCGTTGAGGATGCAATAATATTCCGGGTAGGTCGGCTGCTTCATGCCGAACGAGCCGCCGACCCGCTCGGTCAGGATGCGCATCTTGTCGCGCCCGACGCCGAAAATGCCGGCGACGTAGTTGCGAAACCCGAAGACGCCCTGGCAGCCGACATGTAAGGTCCAGTGCTGGCGCGCGGGGTCGTAATCGGCGACCGCCGAGCGCGGCTCCATCGCATTGACGACGACGCGGTTGTTGCGCAGCCTGAGCTTTGTCACGTGAGCTGCCGAGGCAAAGGCGGCGGCGACCTTCTCGCTGTCGCCGAAATGAAAATCGAGCCCGACATTTTGCGGCACGTCATCGTAGAGGATCGGCGCGTCGGGGGCGTCGGCGAGGGCGGGCTCGGTGACCGCCGGCAGCGGGTCGATGTCGACGGTGACGAGTTCGGCGGCGTCCCTGGCTTGCGCCGCGGTCTCGGCGATGACCGCGGCAACCGCCTCGCCGACATGCCGTACCTTATCCGGCGGGAGCGCGTAATGGGTCGGCATCAGCATCGGGGTGCCGTCGCGGTTGTTCATGACTTGGCGGGCCGGCAACGGGCCGATGCCGCTCTGCGCCAGCTCGGCCGCGGTGTAGACTGCGAGCACACCGGGCATCTCCCGCGCGGCCGCGGCGTCGATACCGCGGATGATGCCGTGGGCGATGTGGCTTCTCACCATGACGGCATAGGCCTGGCCGGGAAGGTTGATGTCGTCCGCGTAATGGCCCTCGCCGCGCAGCAGCACCGGGTCTTCGGCGCGCGGCACCGGCTGGCCGATCGCGAATTTCTCCTCGGGCCCGAGCAGGGCCGGATCGATGTAGTCGTCCATTGGCTGACCTCTTTGCGCATGCGTCCAGGGTTTCTCTCAGGATATAGCTAACCGGAGCAGTGCTGGGACGGAAATCGGGATGCCGGACGCCAAACCACAGCTTTACCGCGATCTAGCCGTACAACTCGGCGCCCTGCTCGATGGCGAAAGCGACCCGATCGCCAATGCCGCCAACATGGTGGCGCTGATTTGGCACGGCCTGCCCGAACTCAACTGGGCGGGGTTCTATTTCCGCCGGGGGTCGGAACTGGTGCTGGGGCCGTTTCACGGCAAGCCCGCCTGCCTGCGCATCCTGGTGGGGCAAGGCGTGTGCGGGACCGCGGCGGCGCGCGGCTCTGCGGTCTTGGTGCCGGACGTGCACGAGTTTCCGGGCCATATCGCCTGCGACCCGGACTCGCGCTCCGAGCTCGTCGTGCCGCTCGTCGAGGACGGCGCGGTGCTGGGCGTGCTCGACCTCGACAGCCCGGTGCCGGACCGCTTCGACGATGCCGATCGTGCCGGCAGCGAAGAATTGGTTGCGCTGTTTGTCGCACACCATCGCCGACTGGCGCCAACAGACGCCGAAGACATCGACCCCGCGTCGGGCTGCCGCTTGCCGTTGCCGCGGCGCGAGGATCTCGACGAAGAGAGCCTGAGGATCTACGACCGCCTCGCCGACCCCGACGGCGGGACCCTGCGCGGGCTGCGCGGCCCGGGCGGCATCCAATTGCACAGCCCGGAATTGTCGCGCCGCTCGCGCCCGGTCAACCACTACCTGCGCTACGAGTCGGGGCTCGGCGGCCGGGTGCGCGAGCTGGCGATCCTGGCCACCGCGCGCGAGCACGACAGCCGGTTCGAATGGGCCGCCCACGAGCCGGCCGCCCGCGCCGAGGGCATCTCCCCCGAGATCATCGACACCATCCGCTGGCGCGGCGCTACGGTCGGGCTCGCCGAACCCGACGCCATCGTCCTCGACCTCGCCCGCGAAATCTTCGCCGCCAGACAGGTCTCGTCGCAAACCTACGCCCGCGCCCTGGAGCAATTCGGCGAGCGCCGGCTCGTCGACCTCGTCGCCCTGATGGGGAATTACGCCGCCACCGCGGCCCTATTGACCGCTTTCGACATGCAACTCGACCGCGAGCAACCCCCACCGCTGCCGCGCCTGTTCTTCCCCGGTAGGTAGGCTTGGATTGTCCGAGTGGGATATGATTGCCTTACGTCAACGCAAGGACCGTGATTTCTCTGCATTTGCCGCGAAGTCGTCGCGCCGGAAAAGTTGCGCGGCTTGACGGGACCCCCTCACCGAGGGTCTGTTGATCTGCCCGTGTCCACACGGAGGGCGGCTCACGATGTTGACTTCAACCCGATGGTCTCCTGGTCGATGTCGATAACACATCGCTCGACAACGACCGCATCCAGGCCGATCTGCGCCGCCATCTCGAACGCGAGTTCGGGGCCGTCTGCCGCGACCGCTACTGGTCGATCCTTGAGCAGCTCTTCACCGATCTCGGCTACCGCGACTATCTCGGAGCCCTGCAGCGCTATCGGGTCGAGCACCCCAAGGACATTCATCTCCTGTCGATGTCCTCGTGGCTGGTCGATTACCCGTTTGCCAATCGGATATATCCGGGTGCGCTCGATGTGCTGGAACGATTGCGCGGCTGGGCGCGGACGGTCATCCTGTCCGATGGCGACGTCGTCTTCCAACCGCGCAAGGTCGAGCGCTCCGGCATTTCCGAGGCTGTCGAGGGCCACGTGCTGATCTACATCCACAAAGAAGAAGAGCTCGATGACGTCGCCCAGCGCTACCCGGCTCGCCATTACGTTTGATCGACAACAAGCCGAGAATTCTGACGGCGGTCAAAAAGGTTTGGGGCGACCGGGTAACCACAATATTACCCCGCCAGGGGTCAATACGTCCATGCCTCGGACGCCGCCTCAATTCGATGTTGGCCCCCAACCCCAGCCAACATCTTGCATCACAAAACCCCGCGATTGGGAATCCTCTTTCCGATTCAGCCTTTTAGAATGCTCTAGAACGGGCGATCACAGCTTCTGTACCTCGACCGGGGTGCTCGGCGCCGGGGCAACGGGCGCCTCGGGGCCGGGTGGGCGGGCTGAATACGCCGGCGGCGCGGATTCCGCTTGCTGTGAGCCGGGCGGTTCCCCAGGCCGGATCTCGACATAGGAGACGACCCGCCTGACACCCTGCACGTTACGTGCGAGGTCGGTGGCATGGTTGAGCTCGGCCTGGCTGCGCGCCGAGCCGATCAGATAGACCGATCCGTCGACGGTCTCGACGTTGTAGTTGACCGACCGGATGTCGCTGAAGACCAGGCTCGAGCGCACCCGCGAGGTAATCCACGCATCCTTTGTCGCGTTCCACGCGGACTCGCCCGGCGCCACCTCGATCTCGTCATAGACGGCGCGCACGCCGGGAATGCTCCTCGCGGCGTCGCCCGCCGCGGCCTTTATCTGCGGGTCGGGGGCGGTGCCGGTCAGCAATGCGCGGCCTTCGTACACGGTCACGTCGAGGTTCGCGGCCATTTCCGGGTTGGCTTTGGCCAACGCCGCCTGGATGTTGGTTTTGATCGAGAAATCGTTGGCGGTGCCGCCGACGCCGCGCTCCTGATTGGCGGCATAGCCGGCGCCGCCGGCGGCGGCGACACCGCCGACGATCGCCAGCGGACAACCGCACAGGCTGCTCGTCAGCCCCAGACCGAGCGCAAGCCACAATGCGAGCCGTGAAGTCGGCACTGGTCACCCCCCCGAGCAACAGATACCGCGGAGAATACTCGGATAGATCAACTCCCTTTCCAATTGTTGTCTGTGACTCTTTTGTGGTTCGCCGCGACGAACGCGGACTGGGCTGGAGCAAGAGGGTTGCGGTCCGCAGAAGATCGGCCAGCAACAAGCAGTTGCCGGCGGAAACCGGGACCGGCGGTGGTAGCGCGCGGCTATCCGTCGGTGCGCCAGGCGTCGCGCCAGTGACGCGGCAGCCGTTTGGCTGCGACCAGCATCAAGTCGAATCGCAGATCGAGGCCGGCGAGATCGGGGCGCGACATCAGCAGCGCTTCGGCCGCGCGTGCGATGCGGCGGCGCTGGCGCGGTGCCAGCGCATTCGCCGCCACCGCGACCTCGCCCCGCGATTTGACCTCGATGATCGCCAACACCTTGCCGCGCCGGGCGATTATGTCGATCTCGCCGGCCGGGCAGCGCCAGCCGCGCGCGACGATATGCCAGCCGCGCAGCCGCAAATGCCATAGGCACAGCCATTCCGCGAGCCGGCCGCGCCGCTCGGCTCGGCGGCGTCGCACAGTATTGGGCGGTCGCGCGGCGCCGTGCCGGTGCACCCGCCTCACCGGTTGTCCTCGCGGATCGCCAACGCGCGTCGGTAGAGCGCGCTGCGCGGCACACCGGTTTCGGCGGCAAGCTTGGCCGCGGCGTCGCGCACCCCGAGCTCCGCCACCGCCGCCCGCAAGCGCCGGTCGATTTCGTCCGCATCGGGCGGCGATCGCGGTTCCGGCGGGCCGATGACGACGACCGTCTCGCCGCGCGGCGGCCCGGCATTGCGGTAGTGGCTCGCCAGCTCGGCAAGCGCGCCGCGGCGGACTTCTTCGTGCAGTTTGGTCAGCTCGCGCGCGACCGTCGCGGAGCGTGGGCCGAGGATTTCCGCCATGTCGGCAAGGGCGGCGGCGAGCCGCGGCGGCGATTCGTAGAAGATCAGGGTAGCGTCGAGAGAGGCCCAGCCTGTCAATGTCTGGCGCCGCGCTGCCTGGTGCCGCGGCAGAAACCCGGCGAACAGAAACCGGTCGGGCGGCAGGCCGGACAGCAGCAACGCGGTCAGCACCGCCGACGCGCCGGGGGCGGCGGTCACCGGCAGACCCTCGGCGATCGCGGCCCGCACCAGCTTGTAGCCGGGGTCGGAGACGAGCGGCGTACCGGCGTCGCTGACCAGCGCCACCCGCTCTCCGCGCGCCAATCCCGCGAGGATCGCCGGCCGTGCCGCTTCGGCATTGTGGTCGTGATAGGATTCGAGCCGCGTCTTGATGCCATAGCGGGCGAGGAGCCGCGCGGTGATCCGCGTATCCTCGCAATAGATGCGGTCGGCCCCGCGCAGCACCGCTAGTGCGCGCAGGCTGATATCGCCGAGATTGCCGATCGGCGTCGCCACCAGATGCAGGCCGGGTGCGGGCAACGGGGCCGGTGCCATGGCTTCGGCCGGGTCGGGTTTACTCGGATCGGGACCACCGTTAGGCTCGCACCCCTTGCAGTTGCCGCCCGAGGTTGCTTTTGCCGCGCCGGTGTATCCCCCGCTTCGCCTCACTGTCGACCGTCCTTGCCGCGCTGGCGGCGCTCGCCGCCTGCGCCCCGCCGATGGTACCGGCGCCGCTGGCCCCGCCGCAACCACCCTATGGCTACGGCCCGCCGCCTTCGCCCCGCCTGCAACCCGCCCCGCCCACGGCGGCCGCCCCGTCGGGGCCGGCCAAGATCGCTCTTTTGGTGCCGCTGTCGGGGCCGAATGCGGGGCTCGGGAACGCGATCCTCGACGCGGCGCAGCTGGCGCTGTTCGAAACCGGTGGCAGCCAGCTGACCCTGGTCCCGCGCGACACCAGGGGCACGCCCGCGGGTGCGGCCGACGCCGCCCGCTCGGCGGTCGGCGGCGGGGCCGCGCTGATCCTCGGGCCGCTGTTGGCGGGCGAGGTCGAGGCGGTGAAGCCGATCGCCCGCGACGCCCATGTCAACGTCATCGCGTTTTCGACGGTGACCGACCTCGCTGGGGGCAACACCTATCTGATGGGTTTTCTGCCGCGCCAGGAGGTGGTGCGCGAAGTCGCCTATGCCCGCCAGCGCGGGATGGCACGGTTTGCGGCACTGGCGCCAAACACCCCTTATGGGCATCTGATGACCGACGCGTTGCGCGAGGCCGCCTCCTCGACCGGGGCTACGGTGACCAAGGTCGCGTTTTTCGATGCGCGCGGCGGCGACCCGTCGACCGCGATCGCCGACCTGCTGCCTGCGGGTTCGCCCGCTCTCCCGCCATCCGGGCCCGGCGTGCCTGGCCAGGCCGCACCCGACCAGGCCGCACCGGCCCCACCGCCGCCGGCGGTGCCCAGCTTTGACGCGCTGCTGTTGCCGGAAGGTGGCGACCACCTGAAAGAGATCGCGCGCAAGCTGGCCTCCGCCGGGCTCGACAGCAAGGCGACGCGGCTGCTCGGCAGCGGGTTGTGGGACGTGCCCGACATCGGCAACGACCCGACGCTCGACGGCGGCTGGTTCGCCGCCTCGCCACCCGATGCCCGGCGCGAATTCGAGCAGCGCTACCGCGCCACCTACGGCGGCGAGCCACCACGCTTGGCCTCGCTCGGCTATGACGCCGCCGCCCTCGCCTCGGCTCTGGCGAGCGGCAAGAGCGGGCCGCCCTTCTCACGCCAGGCGATCCTCAACCCGAACGGGTTCAGCGGCGTCGACGGGCTGTTCCGTTTCATGCCCGACGGTCTCGTCCAGCGCGGCCTCGCCGTGCTCGAGGTCGAGCCGCAAGGCAACGTCGTCGTCAGCCCCGCCCCGCAGAGCTTCCAGGATCTCGGCTACTGAGGCGCCCATTCCCGTTTCGTCGGGAATTATTCGCCGCCTCCTAACAAGACCTCGCAATGACAACCATTTCGTTGTGAAAAGAAGTCAAGGCTATAGCTTGATAACCGCCTCGCCCCCTTCGGGCACCAGTTCGGCGCCGAGCGCAACACTTTCTTGCGCAATCTGCTCGAACGCCGCCGCCTCATCGGCAAGCGCGCGCAATACCGTGCGGTTCTGCTCGTCATGGCGGACGAATTGAAA
>DATKHX010000085.1:0-9471 GCA_035510075.1 Allostellaceae bacterium | reverse complement strand
CGTCGCGACGACCAGCTGGTCATAGGCAAGCCGTCGGTTGTTCCGAAGCTCTACCGATCGGGCGGCGACATCGACGCCGGTCGCCTCGGCGAGAAGGACGAGCTGGTGCCGCTGGCGTCGCAATATGGCGCGGATCGGCGCCGCGATATCGGCCGGCGACAATGCCGCAGTGGCCACCTGATACAGCAGCGGCTGGAACAGGTGATAATTGTGGCGGTCGATGATCGTCACCTCGGCATCGACCGGCCCCAGTCGCTTTGCCGCATTCAACCCGCCAAAGCCTGCGCCCAGTATGACGACGCGCTGCCTGGCGCCCGAGTTCGCCATCGCTCACCTATCCGCGGCCCGGATCCGCAACGGCGGGGGGTTTCTCGCTGACGCATTTGGACGACCGGGCCGCGCGGCCGGCATCATCACGGTCCGGACCGGCTCCGGATGATGGAGAGTGGTCTCTTTGGTTCGAAAAGCGCATATCGGATCGTCCTCGCACACCGCACGCCCTTCGATTGCATACTGAGATAACGGCGCCGAATGACGATTGGCTCTATCCGTGCCGGCGCGCGATAGGCCTGCTTGCCGTCAATACTGCCCGCGGGGTTCGAGGCCGAAGGCATGCTGGCCGTACATCGTGCCGACCGCGTCCCAATTGAGGCTGACGTGGCGGGCGACGGCGTTGACGTCGCGCCAGGCGCGCTGGATCGGGTTCGACAGCTGGAGACCGGCGCCGCCGGTCGAGGCATTGAGGGCTTCGACCGCCTGCAAGGCGAGCCGGGTGGCGTAGGCCTGGTTGCGGCGGGCGCGGATGCGGTCGGCGACCGTGATCTCGTCCCCGGCATGCAATTTCGCCATTGCGTAGCGCATATCGGTCACGAGGATCAGCTCGGCGGCTTCGGCCGCGGCCGACGCCTCGGCGTAGCGCAGCTGGACGGTCGCGAACTCGGCCATCGCCAGCCCGCCGCCGGCCAGCGCCCCGCGGGTGGTGCGGCCGCTCGTCATCTCCCGGTAGTCGGCGACCGCCCCCTTGGCCGCGCCGACCGCGGTCGAAGCCAGCATCGACGCCCCCAACACCAATAACGGCAGGCGATAAAGCGGGTTTTTATGGTGCCGCGCGCCCGCGGTGCGGCCGGCGCGGGTGTCCGAGAACAGCAGCACGCGATGAGCGGGGACAAAGGCGTCCGACACGATGATGTTCTTGCTGCCGGTGCCGCAGAGGCCATAGACGAACCAATTGTCCTCGATCTCGACATCCTCGACCGGCAACAGAAAGAACGCGCCGTCGGCGGGCGCGGCGCCATCGTGCGGCCTGATAAACGCGCCGAGCCGGATCCAGCTCGAATGGTCGACGCCGCTGGCGAACGACCATTTGCCGTTCAGCACATAGCCGCCATCAATCCGGACCGCGGCGCCGGTCGGGGCAAAGCAGGCGCAGCTGAACGGGTCGGCGCCGCCGCCCCATAATTCGCGCTGGGTTTCGATC
Organism: Allostellaceae bacterium; assembly: GCA_035510075.1. Classification (GTDB taxonomy): domain Bacteria; phylum Pseudomonadota; class Alphaproteobacteria; order ATCC43930; family CGMCC-115725; genus AP-15. The sequence goes on along the minus strand of DATKHX010000085.1, from coordinate 7,994 downwards.
GGGTAATGGCCGAACGAGATGCCGTTGGAAAGCGCGCCGTTGACCGCCCAGCCGGTCGAGGCGCAAGCCGCCGAGATCGTAAACGCGATTTCGAGCGCCACGCCGGGGTCGAGCTCGAAGCCGCCGAACTCCTTTGGCCGGGTGGTGCGCAACAATTCGGCCTCGCGGATTTTGGCGATGATCTGGGGCGAAATCGTGCGGTTGCGCTCGGTCTCCTCGGCTCGGGCGCGGATCTCGGGCACCAGGTCGCGGGCGCGCCGGATCAGCTCCTCCGGGCTTGGCGGCGGCGGGGTGCTGCGGATCGCGGCAGCAATCATCGGTTCCTCCGGCTGAACGTCTTCATAGCCGATCAGGATGCGCCGGCGTGGAAATCGCGACAATGCGAAAGCTCGCCGTGCGTAGGTTCTCGCGCTGATGGCAAGAGCGCGCTACCATCGCCATCGGCGGAATGAATCGGCGGAGACAGCGATACGACGCGAACGTGTTGGTCGGTCGGGTCGAAACGGCCCAAGCTGTGCCGCGGCGGTTGGAGCAGGCGTGCCGTGAACGGGAGATGATCGGAGAATGGCCACACTCGACGATATCGTTGCGGCGGCGGCGAAGGTATTCCGCACCAAGGGCTATCACGCGGCGACGGTGCGCGACATCGCCGACGAGGTCGGCATCCTCAAGGGCAGCCTCTATCACCATTTCGAGAGCAAGGAGGCGCTGCTCTACCTCGTCGTCAAAGAGCCGATCGCGCAGATGTTTCAGACGATGGCCGCAATCGCCGAGGCAGACCTGACGCCGACGGAGAAGCTGCGCCGCGCGATTTCGGCTCATTTGGAGGCGTTCGACCGCCATTACCCGCATCTCTTTGTCTATCTGCGTGAGCGCGAGGAGGTTAAGCGCCGGTTCCGGGAAATGATCGGCTATTCGCCCAAGGATTATGAGCGCCATTGGCAGCAGATCCTGCGCGAAGGGATCGAAAATGGGGAATTTCGCTCCGATCTCGACATCCAGGTGACCTCGTACGGTCTCCTGGGCATGCTGAACTGGGCCTATAAATGGTACGATCCGCAGGGCCGCCTGAGCATCGGCGAGGTTGCCGAGCAATTCACTGCGCTGGCGCTCGCCGGTGTCGCCGCCGCCGCGCCGGGCGCCGCGAGAGCCCGGCGTCGAGCACCGCCGGGTGGTCCTCGAATGCATGCCGGGCGCCGCACCGCCGGGCTTTGACAAAGTCGCATCCTGAGGGTAGCTTCTCGCTACCAAACGCTTGGTTGGTTCCCGAAGGAGGGTCCACAAGGCCAAACCACGAACGGCACGATACCCAGAGAGCATGGAGGAAGGATCATGGTCACTGCGGTTCAGGACGACATGTTCACCCCGGATGTCATCACCGATCCCTACACCTACTATGGCCGGTTGCGGGACGAGGACCCGGTGCATTGGAACAAGACCTATGCGTTGTGGGTCGTCACCCGGCATGACGACCTCACTTGGCTGACCCGGCACCACGAGCTGTTTTCATCCGCCGTTTTCAAGAACGATCCGAGGCCCCCTTACCCCGCCATCGACGAGTCGGATCTGGGCCTTTACGACTACGTCAGGAACTACCAGGGCGATCAGTTCATTCAGCACGACCGCCCCGAGCATCTGGAGATGCGCAGGGTGGTCCACGGCTACTTCACGCCAAAGTCGATGGAAGCCTGGCGGCCCTTTGTCCAAAAGGCGGTCAAGGAGCTTTTAGACGAGGCTGAGGAAAAGGGGCGCATGGACGTCATGCGGGATCTGGCGACCCCGCTGCCGGTGCTGGTCATCGCCCAGATGATGGGGGTTCCCGAGCAAGACCGGCGTTATGTCCGTCAACTGGCCGAAAAGCTGCTCTATATCGGCCGCGGCGAATACGACCGCATGAAGCCGCTGACCGAGGGCATGCGGGGGATGGTCGAGTACGTTTCCCCGCTGGTCGAGGAACGCATCGCCAATCCGGGCGACGATTTTATCTCGGTGCTGGCGAGCGGCGAGAAGCAGGGCGTGTTCACCCGCCATGAGGTGCTGGTCAACACCTCCCTATTGCTGTTGGCAGGTCACGAGACGACGATCAACCTGCTGTGCAACGGCACCTTGGCGTTCATGCGTCACCCCGACCAATGGGCATTGCTGAAAAAGGACCCGGCCGGGTTGGCCAAGACCGCGACCGAGGAATGCCTGCGCTATGATTCGCCGGTCGTATCCATCCAGCGGATCGCCTCGCAGGATGTCGAGATGCGCGGCAAGGTCCTGCACGAGAAGGACCGGATTCGCTGGTTCATCTCCTCCGCCAACCGCGATCCCGAAAAGTTCGCCGACCCGGACAAATTCGATATTACCCGTTGGCCGAACCAGCATGTGGCATTCGGCTCGGGCGTGCATCACTGCCTGGGCGCCACCCTGGCGCGCGTCGAGGGCCAGGAAGTCTTCAAGGCCTTGGCCGAACGCTTCCCGCGATTGCAGATCGAGCCGGAGGATCTGGAGTACCAACCCAGCATCACCTTCCGCTCGCTCAAATCGCTTCCCGTCACTTTGCAATAGGGGGAGACGTTGGCTCGTAATCTGCGCGTCCGCGTCGATCACGACATCTGCGTCGGGAACGCCATGTGCGAAACGATCGCGCCAAAGGTGTTCCGCCTTAACGACAACCGCCAGTCCGAGGTCGCCGATGCTGCCGGCGACACCGTCGAGAAGATCCTGGAGGCGGCGGAGAACTGCCCGGTCAGTGCAATCTTCGTCGAGGATGCCGATACCGGCGAGCAATTGTTCCCATAGTGGTTGCGGGAATACCGATCACCGATGCCGCCGGGGCCGACGCCCCGGCTTACCGGCACAGCCTCGGGTAGGTAACAATGGATTTGACACCCGAGCTTGCCAATCAACCGAAAGGAAACCGGCTCATGCGCAACCAGTACAACGTCATCGACGCCGACGGTCACATCCTCGAGCCGCTCGATTTGTGGGAGAAATATATCGACCCGAAATTCCGCGACCGGGCGCCGAAGATCGTCAAGGGCGAGAACGGCAAGGAGCGGCTCGTCATCGAGGAGCACGCGGTCGGCGACGGCCAGCGCGGCATTGGCCGGATTGGTGCTGTCGGCGCGCGTCAGGGCGTCGTCGAGGGCGACACGATGGCGTACAAGGACGGCAAGCCCGGCGGGTTCGACCCGCACAAGCGCATCCCCGACATGGATGCTGACGGTATCGACGCTGCGTTTCTGTATCCGAGCCTCGGTTTGTTCTCGGGTGCCATCCACGACCCCGAACTGGCGGCGGCGGTGTGCCGCGCCTACAACCGCTGGCTCGCCGATTACTGCAAGCCTTATCCCGACCGCCTCTTCGGCATCGCCATGCTGCCGTTGCAATCGGTCGACCTCGCGATCAAGGAGATGAAGTTCGCGAAGAAGGAGCTGGGCTTCCGCGGCGGGTTCATCCGGCCCAACCCGTACAGCGACAAGATGATCCACGACGAGCGCTACGAGCCGTTCTGGGCCGCGGCCGAAGATCTCGATTTCGCGATCGGCTTTCATGAAGGGGCGTCGAGCGGCATGCCGACGGTCGGCGTCGATCGTTTCGAGGGCCGCGGTGCCCGCCACATCATCAGCCACACCATGGAGATGATGCTCGCCTGCATGAGCGTGATCTGGGGCGGGGTATGTGAGCGTCACCCGAAGATCCGCATTGCCTTCCTCGAATCGGGCGGCGGCTGGATCGCCCCATGGCTCGACCGCATGGACCGTCATTTCGACGACCAGGGCTTTAACGATTCCGGGCTGACCACGCGGCCGAGCGAATTGTTTCAGCGCAATTGCTGGATCTCGTTCGAACCGGTCGAGGGCAGCATCAAGGCGCTCGCCGATTACATCGGCCCGCACAAGATCCTGTGGGCGACCGACTACCCGCACCCCGACGGCTTTTTCCCGGGGGCCCCGAAGATGATCATGGACCGCATGGAAGGGCTGTCGCCCGAGACCAAGCACCAGGTCATGGCCGGGGGTGCGATGGGATTGTACGGGCTGAACTGAGGCGAGAGGATCGGCGCCGAATCCCTCGGCGCCGATCTGTTCGGCAGCCAACGGACCGGGAGGGAGTGATGTCGGTCAGACTAGTGGTGACGATCACCGCAGCGCCGGGCAAGGGCGGCGAGCTGGCGCAGACCTTTAAGGGGCGCTGCACCGAGGTCATGAAGGAACCGGGCTGCGAGCAGTTCGAGGTGTTCCAGAGCGCCCTCGATCCGGACAAGCTGGTGCTGCTCGAGCGCTGGGCCGACCAAGCCGCCCTTGACGTCCATGCCAAGGTCAACACGACGCGCCCGCCACTGCCCTCCGGATTGCGGGTCGGCAACGGCGAGCGTGAGGACTACGAATACAAGCGCACGCGCTGACGATGCCGTTCGGTCAAGCAAACCCTCGTCTCGTCTTGGCCGGGCTTGGCCCGGCCATCCACGCCTTGGGCACCCGAAGCGAAGACGTGGATACGCGGGACAAGCCCGCGCATGACGGCTTTGGAGGATTGAGAGGCCCCTAGCGTTCACCACGTCCAAGGGAGCGTAATTCATGGGCTGGCTCGATGACCAGGTCGCATTGGTGACGGGCGGCGGCTCGGGGATCGGCCGAGGCGTCGTCGAGCGCTTTGTCGAGGAGGGTGCGCGGGTTGCGGTCATGGACCGCGTTGCCGGCCGCGGCGAAGAGCTGAAGGCGCGGTTCGGCGACAAAGCGACCGCGATCGGCGGCGATGTCAGCCGGCTCGACGACAACAAGCGTGCGGTTGCCGAGACCGTCGCGGCATTTGGCCGGCTCGATATTTTTGTCGGCAATGCCGGGGTGCTCGACGGCTTCATCCGGCTCGCCGATCTGGCGGAGGACAAGCTCGCCGCGGCCTGCGACGAATTGTTCGCGATCAACGTTAAGGGCTGCATCCTTGGCGCCAAGGCGGCGCTCGACGAGCTCGACAAAAGCTCCGGCTGCATGATCTTTACCGCGTCGGGGGCGGGGTTTACCTCGGCGGGCGGCGGGGTCATCTACACCGCTTCGAAGCATGCGGTCGTCGGCATCATCCGGCAATTGGCGGTGGAGCTGGGACCCAAGATTCGGGTCAACGGTGTCGCCCCCGGCGGCACGATGACCGATCTGCGCAGTGTTGCCGCACTCTCGCTCGAGGATCGCTCGCAATTCGCGATCCCTGGCGCCGCCGAGCGGATCGCCGCCGGAAACCCATTGCATTTGGCGCTCGAACCCGCCGATCTCGCGGGCGCCTATGTGTTTTTGGCGTCGCGCGCCAACGCCCGCGGCATCACCGGGTCGGTTGTCTCGGTCGACGCCGGGTCGATCTTGCGCCCGATGCGCCGCAGTTAGACCAATGGGCTAAGCGTGGCCGGGCGTCGCGCCTCACCCTCCCACGCCTCTGGCGCGGGTCTCTCTCTCCGCTTGCGGGGAGAGGGCCGGGGTGAGGGGCCAACGCCCCCGGAAATACGACGACGAGCCAACTAGGAGGGCAGGGATGCTACGCGATCTGAACGGGTTGGTGGACAACGACAACGGGCTCGTCAGCCGGCGCATCTTTATCGAGCCGGAGATCTACGAGGAGGAGCAAAAGCAGATCTTCGCGCGCTGTTGGCTGTTTCTATGCCACGAAAGCCAGATCCCTGAGCCCGGCGATTTTTACACGACTTATATGGGCGAGGACCCGGTGCTGGTGGTGCGCGACAGCCATGGCAAGGTCAACGCCTTTCTGAATGTCTGCCGCCATCGCGGCAACCGCCTGTGCCGCGCCGACAGCGGCAATGCCGCGAGCTTCACCTGCGCCTATCACGGCTGGACCTATCGCAATGACGGCGCGCTGACCGGCGTCCCGCATCTGAAGGATTTCTACTACGACGCGCTCGACCGCGAGCAATGGGGCCTCGTGCCGGTGGCGCAGCTCGACAGCCATCGCGGGCTGATCTTTGCGACCTTCGATCCCGCGGCGCCGCCACTGCGCCAATATCTCGGCGAGATGGCATGGTATCTCGACGTATTTTTCGATCGGCGCGAGGGCGGTGTCGAGGTGCTGGCCAGCCATAAGTGGGTCGTGCCGTGCAACTGGAAATTCCCGGCCGAGAATTTCGGTGGCGACGCCTATCACGTGCAGTGGACGCATCTGTCGGCGATCACCACCGGTTTCAGCAGCGGCGTCACCGCCAAGCCGCAAACCCGGGGCAACATGGTCTCGCCCGGCAATGGCCACATGCTGATCTGCATCGGACCCGACGATGTCGGCGACCCGCCGATGCCCGCGGTCCAGGATTATGAGCGTCAAATCCGCCCCGAGGTCGAAAAGCGCCTGGGGCCGCGCGCCCGGTTGATCAACCCGATCGTCGGCACCGTGTTTCCGCATTTCTCGATCCTGCGCAGCACCTCGCGCACGTTCCGCGTGTGGCAGCCGCGTGGGCCGGACAAGACCGAGATCTGGTCATGGATTTTCTGCGACAAGGCCGCGCCCGCCGAGGTCAAGGAGGCGGTGCGGCTCGCGGGGCTGCGCGGCTTCAGCCCGTCCGGCACCTTCGAGCAGGACGACATGGACAATTGGCAGGAATGCACCCGCACCTGCCGCGGCGTCGCCTCGCGCCGCATGCCGCTGAATTATCAAATGGGGATCGGGCACGACCGCTTCGATGCCGGCCTCGGCGCCTGGGCCAGCGAGCAGCGCATCAGCGAGAACAACCATCGCCATTTCTATCGCCGCTGGGCCGAGCTGATGGCCGGGAGAAGCTGGGCCGAATTGGAACCGCACCAGGCCCAGGCCGCAGAATGAGTGAGACTTAGGATGACTGAGGCGCCGATCCGTGAGATCGAGCAATTCCTCTACCGCGAGGCGCGGCTATTGGACGAGCGGCGCTTTCACGAATGGCTTGATTTGTTGACCGACGACGTCCGCTACCGGATGGCGACGCGCGCCAACCGCTATCAGCGGGTGAGCAAGTCGATCGCGATCCTCGACCCGGCCCGCTACGTCGAGGAGGATCTGGAGGGTGAGGACGAGTTCGCGATCCTCGACGAGGACAAGGCGAGCTTGACTAGCCGCGTCGCGCGGCTCGACACCGGCATGGCCTGGGCCGAAGACCCGCCGTCGCGCACCCGTCATTTCATCGCGAATATCGAGGTCGCGCCCGGCGGCGGCGAGGGCGAAATCGAGGTTCGCTGTAACTTCATCGTCTACAAGAACCGGTCGGAGGCAGAGCAGGATTTCTACGTCGGCGCCCGCCGCGACCTGCTGCGCCGGGTCGGCGGCGGGTGGAAGATCGCCTCGCGCTGGCTGGTCCTCGATCAGAACGTGATGCTCGCCAAAAACGTCAGCACGTTCTTTTAGCAGCGGTCTTCCGACCCGATAAAACCGCGCCCTCGCCTGGTCATTGCGAGCGAAGCGAGGTAATCTCGCGGGTAATAGACCCGTCACCCACGGGATTGCTTCGTCGCATTACTGGCTCCTCGCAATGATAGCCTCAGGATGATGGAATCAATTTACGGCTCCGGTGCTGGCGAAGCGCGCCGGCGCCTCATCCCGCCTTGGCGACGGCGGCGGGGTGACCGCGGATCTTGACCTTGGCGCCATCTTCGAGATCGACCGGCGGGTTGAGCACCACGCGCTCGCCCGCGTTGACCCCCTCGCTGACCTCCGCCTCGGTGCCGAGATCGCGAGTCTCGGTGATCTTACGCTGGCGCGCCACGCCGTTGTCGACCACGAAGACGTAGAGCCCTTGGGCATCGAACACGACCGAGGCGTCCGGCACGATCAGGGACGGCGTCCGGCGCGGAATGTCGAGCTCAACCGTGGTGTACATGCCCGGGCTCAATTCCCCGTGGGGGTTGGGCACGTCGATCTCGGTCAATAGGGTGCGTGTGGCTGGGTCGAGCGCGTCGGCGATGCGCGTGACCTTGCCGGGGAACGGGTGGCCGGGGATCTCCGGAACCCGCACGATGGCCGCGATCCCGGGGGCGACGCCC
>DATKHX010000084.1:0-2448 GCA_035510075.1 Allostellaceae bacterium | reverse complement strand
CTTGACTGTAACCCGGATCGCGTGCGAGCGGGTAGGGCATGCCCTCTGCCAAACCCCGCCGCTCGGCCGCGTGGAACCGACGGTCGCAATGACAAAGGATTCCGCGACGGCGATCCGACCGCACCGGATCAGCGGGTTAGCGGTCGCACAAGTCAGTCTCGAAATGCGCCCGCCGTGCCTCGCCGCTCATTGTCGGGTCCCTGTCGGAATTGGCAGCAGGGCCGGCGGTTCAGGCGATCCTTGGCCAATCGCCGGGTTCGTCGGTCAGCCAACCGTGCCGTCGGGGGTGCGGCGCAGGACGGCGCCGGGGAGGGCGCCCGTGTGGCGCGCGTTGTCGACGACGATCTCGCCGTTGACGAGCGCGGTTGTGCGGAGGCCGGTCGGGTATTGGTGCGGGTTGGCGTAGGTCGCGCGGTCGCGGAAGTCGGCGGGGTCGAAGATCGCGATGTCGGCGCGGTAGCCCTCCTTAAGGAGACCGCGGTCGCGCAGCCGCAATGCCGCGGCCGTCGCTCCGGTCATCTTGTGCACCGCAGTTTCGAGCGGCAGCAGGTGCTGGTCGTGGACGTAGTGGCCCAAGATGCGCGGGAAGGTGCCGTAAAAGCGCGGGTGCGGCATCCCCTGGCTGGTGACGCCGTAATCGGCGACGCAATTGCCGTCGGAGCCGACCAATGCGGTGGGCGAGCGCACGATCTCGCGAATGTCGTCCTCGGAAATCGATGTGATCAATACCCGTGTGGCACCCTTGTCCTCGATCAGATAGTCGCAGACGGCATCGACCGGGTCGGCGCCGCGGGCCGCCGCGAGGGCGCCAAAAGTCTCGCCCGCATGTTGCGGCAGGTTGGGCGAGATCGAGATTTGGACATTGTCCCAGGACGGGATGCGGCCCCAGTTGTTGAGCCCGTCACGCTCGATCTCGCCGCGGATGCGGGCGCGCGCCGCGGGCTCCGCCAACCGCGCCAGCATCGCCGCCATCCCGCCCGACTGGACCCATTGCGGCAGCAAATTCTTTAACGGGTTGCTGCCGGCGGCGTAGGGATAGCTGTCGCAATCGACCGCGAGGCCGTCGGCCCGTGCCTGCTCGATCATTCCCAGGATTTGCCGGGCCTTACCCCAATTGTCGAGCCCCGAGCATTTCAAATGCACGATCTCGACATGGACGGCGCAGGTTCGGGCAATGTCGATCGCCTCCTCGACCGCGGCGATGACGTTGTTGGACTCGTCGCGCAGGTGGGTGAAGTAGAGAGCGTTATGGCGCTTCAGCACATTGCCCAGCGCCACGATTTCGTCGCGCTCGGCATAGCTGCCGGGCGGCGTGAACAAGCCGGTCGAGAGGCCGAGCGCGCCCGCGTGCAGAGCCTCGTCGAGAAGTGCCGCCATCTGCGCCAGTTCCGCCGGGGTCGGCGCGCCGGCCGCCATGCCCATCACGTTGAGGCGCAAGGTGTGATGGCCGACCAGCATGCCGGCATTGACCGCGGTCCCCGGAAACGTGTCGAGATAGTCCGGAAAGCTCGTCTCGCGGAACGGCAGCCACGGCGCGCTGGCCGAGAGATAATCGCGGATCAGCTCCAATTTGCCGGGCAAAATGGGTGCCACCGAGAAGCCGCAATGGCCGATGATCTCGGTCGTCACCCCTTGGCGCACCTTGCTCTCGGCTTTCGGGTTGATCGGCAGCGTGAAGTCGGAATGGGTCTTGATGTCGATAAAGCCGGGCGCGACCGCGAGCCCCGCCGCGTCGATCATCTTGGCCGAGCCTTGCGGCAGGGACCGGCCGAGCGCGGCGATCCGCCCCTCGCGCACCAGCACATCGCCGGTCTCCCCCGGCCGGCCGCTGCCGTCGACGACGAGACCTCCCTTGATCAGGATTTCGCCGCCGGTCATCGCGGGCGCGCCATGTGCGCCTTCAAATCGTAGCTTTCGTCGGCGGCCTGCGCCGGGCTCAGCTGCGGGTCGCGCTCCAACAGCCGGCGGGCGACGATATGGTCGGCCGGGCGGTTGACCGATTCGACGCCGAGCAGATGGCCCTCCTTGAAACAAAACACCGAAAAGCTGCGGTTGTCGGGGTCGCCGCGCAGCACCGCGGTGTCGTGGCCGACGGTGATGCCGGCGATCTGTAATTTGAGGTCGCGCTGATCGCTCCAGAACCACGGCACCTTGTCGTAGGGCGCCACCCGTTTGCCGGCGATCCGGGCCGCGACTGCTCTCGCCTGGTCGACGCCGTTCTGTACCGATTCGAGACGCACCCGGCCGAGCGCATAACGGGTCGGGAAATTGGCGCAGTCGCCGATCGCCGAGATCGCGGGGGCGCCTGTTTGCAGCAATTCGTCGACGACGATGCCGTTCTCGACCGCGAGCCCGGCGTTATGGGCGAGCTCGGCATTGGGCAAAACCCCGATGCAGATCAGCACGAGGTCGGCCGCCAACACCCGGCCGTCGCTCGTCTCGACCGCC
>DATKHX010000083.1:0-2335 GCA_035510075.1 Allostellaceae bacterium | reverse complement strand
GCGCATCGGGGACAATTCCTGGCGCGAGGAAGTCGCGGGCTGGAGCTTCGGCGCCGAAATCATGGTCGAGCGCTTCATTCCCGGGCGCGAGCTGACGGTCGCGGTGATCGGCGACCGTGCGCTTGGGGTGTGCGAGATCGTTCCACGTGGCAGCTTTTACGACTACACGGCAAAATATGCCGAGGGCGGCTCGGACCACCTGGTCCCGGCGCCGATCCCGAATTGGATCTACCGCGAGGCCCTCGACATCGGGTTGGGGGCGCATGCGGCGCTCGGCTGCCGCGGCGTGAGCCGAGCCGACCTGCGCTACGACGACACCCCGGACGGAGGCGGCCAACTTTACTTGCTCGAGGTCAACACCCAGCCGGGGATGACCCCGACCTCGCTGGTCCCCGACATCGCCCGGCACGCCGGCATCGGTTTTGACGAACTGGTCGTGTGGATCGTGGAGAACGCCTCGTGCGAGGGGTGAGCCCTGCGGCAAAGCGGCTGCGGCGGCGCTCGACCGTGCGCTTGCGGCACGGCGTGCTGTGGCTCGGGGTTCCGATCGTTCTCGCGGCCGGCGTCTATGCCGCCATGCAGGAGACCCGTCTGTCGGGCGAGAGCATCGTGCACGGCACGTCGCGGCGCTTGGTGGAGGCGAGCGCGGCACTCGGCCTTCGTGTCGCCGACATTCGTGTGGAAGGGCGCGAAACCACCGATCGCGAGACGATCCTCGACGCGCTCGGCGCGCATCCCGGCACACCGATCCTGGCGGTCGATCCGGTGCGCGCGAAACAGCAGCTCGAAAGCCTGCCCTGGGTCCGCTCCGCGCTGATCGAGCGCCGCCTGCCGGACACGATCTATGTTCACCTCGTCGAGCGCGAGCCAATGGCGCTGTGGCAGCATGGCGGCAAGGTCGAATTGATCGATCGCAGCGGCGCCGTGATCCCGGTCGCTCGCCTCGACCGCTTTGCCAAGCTGCCGATGGTCGTCGGCGAAAACGCCGCGAGCCACGCCGCCGAATTGCTGGCGATGCTGTCGAGCGAGCCCGGTCTTTTCGCGCGCGTCACCGCCGCCGTGGATGTCGGCGGCCGGCGCTGGAATCTGCGCATCGACAATACGATCGATGTGCTGCTGCCGTCGGACGATCCGGCCGCGGCGTGGGCCGATCTCGCGCGCTTGCAACGCGACAGCGCCATCCTCCAGCGCGACGTGCAGGCGATCGACATGCGCCTGCCGGACCGGCTCGTGGTCCGCGTCGCCCCCGAGCCGCCAAAAGACGCACCGCCAGCCAAGAAAGGACGCCCGACGGCGAAAAATACATGACCGCGATCGAAGAGGTGCGCGCGCGCGGGGAGCCGCCCAAATCCGCCCGGAAGAGCGCGAAACGGGGCAAGGCCAAGCAGGGCAGGCCGCGCCGGCCGGCGAAACCGGCGCACCGGCCGCGCGGCAGCCTGGTCGCAGCGCTCGACATCGGCACGACCAAGGTTTGCTGCTTCATCGCGCGGGTCGAGCCCGAGCGGCCTCGGGTCGTCGGTATCGGCCACCAGATATCGCGCGGGTTGCGCAACGGCGCGATCGTCGATCTCGAAGCTGCCGGTGCCTCGGTCGCGAGCGCGGTGCACGCCGCCGAGGAGATGGCCGGAGAGACGATCCAGCACGTCGTGGCCAATCTGTCGGGCGGCTTTACCGGTTCGCGCATCATCAAGGCCGAGATCGGCGTCGCCGGCCGCGAGATTGGCGACACCGAATTGCAGCGTGTGCTCGATCAAGGCTATCAGCTGCGCGAACCGGGCGACCGGCAGATCGTCCATTCGGTGCCGGTCGGCTTTTCGATCGACGACAGCCGCGGCATCCGCGATCCGCGCGGCATGTTTGGCGAGCGGCTCGGCGTCAACATGAACGTCGTCACCGCGCACGGCGCCAATGTCCGCAACCACAGTGCTGCGATCGGGCGCTCGCACCTCGAGCTCGAGGCGTTGGTCGTCAGCCCTTACGCGGCCGGGCTCTCCTGTCTCGTCGAGGACGAGGTCGGGCTCGGCGTGACGGTAATCGACATGGGCGGCGGCACGACGACGATCGGGGTCTTTTTTGACGGCAATCTGATTTTCGCCGATTCGGTGCCGGTTGGCGGCGGCCACGTCACCAACGACATCGCGCGCGGTCTGTCGACCCCGATTGCGCATGCCGAGCGGATGAAAACGCTGTTCGGGACCGCGATTTCCGCCAGCACCGACGAGCGCGAGATGATCGCGGTGCCGCAGATCGGCGAGGAGGAAGAGGGCCACGTCAACCACGTGCCGAAATCGCTGCTCGTCGGCATCATAGCACCGCGCATCGAAGAGACTTTCGA
>DATKHX010000082.1:0-7050 GCA_035510075.1 Allostellaceae bacterium | reverse complement strand
CGCGGGCCCCTCCTGTCGCGATCAATCTTTCCCGGCGATCTCTTGCAAGACCACCGGCTCATGCGGTATTAGCCGAAGTTTCCCTCGGTTATCCCCCACAACAGGGCAGGTTCCCACGCGCTACTCACCCGTGCGCCACTCCTGCCGAAACCGAAGTCTCGACAAGCGTTCGACTTGCATGTGTTAGGCATGCCGCCAGCGTTCGTTCTGAGCCAGGATCAAACTCTCAAGTTCATCCCGGGGCCAACCCCATCCGGCGCTCGCCGGCGCGGCCGGCCCCTCAACAAGGGCCACCAAACGTTCGCAAAACAAATGCGCGAACCCTCGGCAGCCCTCCAGCCTTCGCTGTCGGCCGCCGTCCGCGCATCCCTTCCCATCGCTCACAATCTCAATCAACACGCCCCGGCCGGGCACCGCCCAACCGCAGCCCCCGCGGCCTTTCGACCCGGCTCTTTCGACCCGGCCTTGCGACCGCAACGGGGCCGCGCTTATAACCCCCCGCCGCAACCCAAGTCAACCCCCGTTTCAAAACCGTTTTCGAGCGGTGTCCCAAGCGCGTGAGGGGCGGAGCGGCAGGGGGCGCCACGGCCAAAACATCACGGCCGCGGCACCCATGGCCAGACATAAGAACCGCCGCCACCCTTTGTCCACCCAACTCCAAATCCCACCCCTCAAATCAGCCCCAGCGCCCGAACCGCCGCCTCCAGCCCGCCTGATTTCAAACCGCGTCGGCACCGTAATACAAGGTGACCGTGTGCTTCGCCTCGGCGAAAAACAACCAGCGCTCGACGACGAGACCGAATGCGGCACTGGCCAATGCGAGCCCGGCCGCCACCGTGCCGGGCATGCCCCACAGGATCAGCGCCACGAGGCTGGCGAGCCCCGGCAGCGCGAAGCCGGTCAGCCAGGCGATGCGGCGCAGCCGCCGCGCGTGCTTGCGGGCGATCTGAAACCCCATCTCCTTCAGGAGGTAGTTCTCCTCGGTGTGCGGGCTCTCGAACAGGCGCACCCGGCCGCGGCTGCCGAGTGCCGTAGCGCTGGCCACGGTGGTGGGCGCCGAAGTCGTGTCGATAAAGAGCCAGTATCTGGTCTTGAGCCACCAGGCGATCCCGACGATGACCAGGGTCAACAAAGCCAGACCCGTGGCGTGCCGCACCCATAGGCGCACGAGGAAATCGAGCACCAGCAGCCCGCCCATCAGGCCGAGCGCGAGATAGCCCGGCACGACCCAGCCATTGTGCCATTGATGGATCGGCTTCAACGAAGCGTAGATCATGCCGGTGCAATAGATCGTGCCGGCAGCGAGTGCCGCGGCGACGATCCCGCACAGGCCGATAAAGCCCCGCGTCGTCCCGAAAAAGACCCAGCCGATTGCGAAGATCGCGGTCGGCGCGAAAGTCAGCACCGAGAGCACCCCTTCGCGCGACAGCCATGAGGAGCGCCATTGCGAAAATGCACGCCACGCTCGCTCCGGGCGACCCAGGTGAAAGGCCGAGGAGCCGAGCCCAGCCACGGCAAGCGCAATCGCAGCGGCGAGCGCGACAAAGGCAAACCAGCTGCTTTCAGGAAGCAATCCGAGCGGCGCGCCCAGCCCGAGCAACAGCAGCAGCGCAAACCCCGCACCCGACGCGGTCGTGAACAACACGATCGAAAGAGCCGGATGCATGCTTGCCGCTCCGCCGCCAATCGGCGCCGTCAGCGCGACAATAGGCGATCGACCCAGCGCAGCAGCTTGTCGGCGGAAGAAGCCGCGAGCGGCGATTGGACCGGGGGCGGCGCGGCGGGCGGGTTGCGAGGCATCCGGCCCGGTCGCGGCGGCAGGTATTTGTTGACGGGCTTGTAGCCGAGTTCGGGCATCAAATCCTGCCCGCGCCGCTCGTGCACCATCAGCGAAATTTCCGAGTCGGGGTCGCCGAGATCGCCGAAATGCCGGGCATTGACCGGGCACACCATGACGCAGGCCGGTTGGCGGTCGTGCTCCGCGAGATGGTCGTTGTAGATGCGGTCGATGCACAAGGTGCACTTCTTCATGACCCCGGCATCGGTGTCGAATTCGCGGGCGCCATAGGGGCAAGCCCACGAGCACAGCTTTCAGCCGATGCAGATCGACTCGTCGACCAGCACGATGCCGTCCTCGGCGCGCTTGTAGGAGGCGCCGGTCGGGCACACCGTGACGCAGGCCGGCTCCTCGCAATGCAGGCACGATTTCGGGAAATGGATCGTTCGCGCGCCCTCGCCCTCGCCTTCCTCGAAGGAGTGGATGCGGTTGAACCACACCCCCCAGGCGCTCTCGCCATAGGGATCGAAATCGGGCAATGGGGCGGAGTGGCCGCCGGTATTCCATTCCTTGCAGGCGGTGGCGCAGGCATGGCAGCCGACGCAGATATCGAGGTCGATGACGAGCCCGAGCTTTTTCTGCCCGGGGTGCTGGCTCGGCAGCGAGGTCACCGGGCATCTCCGCGACGGTTATCCGCGCCGTAACGCAAAATCGACGGCGCCGGGCGCAGCGACGGTGGATGGGCGAGCGATGGGAAGGAAGGAGCGCTCGTGCCCGCCTCGATTGGCGCCGCCCGCTCGATCCGCACCCGCAAATCGTACCACGCGGCCTGCCCGGTGATCGGGTCGGCATTCGAATAGGAGTAGCCGCCATCCTCGGGCAGTAATTCCGAGATCAGATGGTTGAGCAGAAACCCTTTGCGGAACTCGGGCGCCTCGGGGTCGAGGTTCCAGGCCCCGGCACGCTTGCCGATCGCGTTCCAGGTCCACACGGTGTCGGGGTTGACCCCGTCCATCAGCCTCGTGGGGACGCGGATCCGCCCCTGATGGCTGGTAACCCAGACCCAATCCTCCTCGTCGAGGCCCAGCGCCCGCCCGGTGATCCGGTTGATGTACAGGCGGTTGTAGCCGAGGATCTGGCGCAGCCAAGCATTCTGCGAATGCCAGGAATGGTACATCTGCATCGGCCGCTGGGTCAGCGCGTGCAATGGGAAGGCCTCACGATCGACCCGGGCTTCCTCGAACGGCATGTACCAGAACGGCAGCGGGTCGAAATAGGTGGCGATGCGCTCACGGTGCTGGGGCGGGGGCACCACCGGCCCGTGCCCCTGGGCGGCAAGGCGAAAACGCTGCAATGGCTCGACATAGAGCTGCAAGACGATCGGCTGAGCCGAATCGATCAACCCCATCGTAACCGCGGTTTCGAGATAGGCTTGGTTGGCGTGCTTGAAATAAAGCTGGTCCGCCGGCAGCTCGTATTTCCAAAAGCAGCCATTGGCGATGTAGCGTTCGAGTTGGTGCGGGTTCGGGGCGCCGCGGCCGGGCCGGTCGCCGTCGGCGCCGCGCCAGCCACCCAGCGGCCCCACCCCCGGCCGGCGCTCGTGGTTGACGATGTAATCCGGGTAGCCGCCGGGATAGCGCGGCTGCCCGTCGGGCATCGTAAAGCCCGGCAGGCCGAGCCTTGCGCCCAGCTCGATCAGCACGTCCTGAAACGGGCGAACGTCGCGGTCGGGCTGGACCACCGGCTGGCGGATCGCGTCGCCCGGCCCGTCGCTCCCGCCGATCGGGCGGTCGAGCAGCGAGATGCAGTCCCACCGTTCGAGATAGGTCGTGTCGGGCAGCACCAGGTCGGCGTAGGCGACGGTCTCGGAATAATAGGCGTCGGCATAGATGATCCGCGGGATGCGGTAGTCGCCGGTCGCCGGGTCCTTGGCGGTCAGCATTTGCATCGTCCCGGCGGTGTTCATCGCCGAGTTCCAGGCCAGGTTCGACATATACATAAAGAGCGTGTCGATCGGGTAGGGGTCGGCTTTGGCCGCGTTGGCGATCACCATGTGCATCATGCCGTGCGCGGCGATCGGCGCCTCCCACGAAAACGCCTTGTCGATGCGCGCCGGCCGGCCCTCGGCGTCGAGGATCAGATCCTCAGGCGCCATAGGGTAGCCGAGCGGGATGCCCGGCAACGGCTTGCCGGCGACGACCTGATCGGGTTTGCCGGCCGGCTTTGGCCCGGGCGGCGCCGGTTTGGGATGCGGCGACTTGTAGCGCCAGCCCCCGGGCACGTCGATCGTGCCGAGCAATATCTGCAGCAGGTGCAACGCACGGCAGGTCTGGAAGCCGTTCGAGTGCGCCGAGATGCCGCGCATTGCATGCAACGACACCGGGCGCCCGCGCATCGTCTCGTGACGCCGGCCGGCCCAGTCGGTCCACGCGACCGGCAGCTCGATTTCCTCGTCGAAGGCGGTCTGCGCCATCTCGGCGGCGAGCCGGCGGATCGTCGCCGCCGGAACGCCGCAGGTGTCGGCCACCGCCTCCGGGGCGTAGCATGGGTCGAGATAGCGCTCGGCGACGAGCTGAAACACCGGCACGGCACGGCGGCCGTCGGGGAGAGCCGCGTCCCCGACCAGGCGCACCGGAACGTCCGGCTTCGCTGCACTGCCGAGCGACCCCGAGGCTTCGAGCACCAGCGGGTCGCCCGCCTCGTTGCGGGCAAAGAGCCCGTCATCAGCCGCGCCCGGCGCCTGGATCACGAGCCAGGCGGCGTTGGTGTAGCGCGCCAGATAATCGAGATCGACCCGGTCGACGGCGAACAATTCGTGGATCAGCGCCAGCACCAACAGCCCGTCGGTTCCCGGTCTGATGCCGACCCATTCGTCGGCGATCGCCGAATAGCCGGTGCGCACCGGGTTGATCGAGACGAATTTGGCGCCGCGCCGGCGCATCCCCGACAGCCCGATCTTGATCGGGTTCGAATCATGGTCCTCGGCGACCCCGAACATCATTAGAAAGCGGGTGTGCTCCCAATCGGGCTCGCCGAATTCCCAAAAGCTGCCGCCCAAGGTGTACATGCCGGCCGCCGCCATGTTGACCGAGCAGAACCCGCCATGGGCGGCGAAATTGGGGGTGCCGAACTGCGCCGCCCAATACCCGGTCAACGCCTGGCTCTGGTCGCGGCCGGTGAAAAAGGCGAGCTTTTTCGGGTCGGAGGCGCGGATCGGCGAGAGCCATTCGACCGCGGTCGCGATCGCCTCGTCCCACTCGATCTCGCGGAACTCGCCGGAGCCCCGCTCGCCGACCCGCCGCAACGGCTTGCGCAATTTCGCCGGCGAGTGCTGCTGCATGATCCCCGAGGCGCCCTTGCCGCAGATGACCCCGCGATTGACCGGATGATCGCGGTTGCCCTCGATGTAGCGGATGCTGCCGTCCTTCAGGTGGACTTTGATCCCGCAGCGGCAGGCGCACATGTAGCAGGTCGTGTATTTGACCTCGTCGGACACCTCGGGCGAGGTGTCGACGGTCTCGCGTGGCGAAAAATAGGCCCGCAGCCGTTCGAGGAAGCCCCTCTCCTCCGCACCCCTCGAGGCGATGGTGGCGAAGTCCTGGCTGCTCACGCTTTATTCCTTTTCGTTTGGCGCAGCCGGCGGCCGAGCACCCGGGCCCGCGGCGAAGCCAGAAGAGAGCGCATCCGTCAACCGCCGGAGGCAGCGAGCACGAAACTACATGGATCACCCGATATTGCAACACCGCGCCGACCCGATAGACCGCGTGCTGGGTCGGCAAGGTCGGAGCGGCCGCGCCTCCGGCGCAGCGTCAGGCGGTTTTGTGGTCATGCGCCACGATCGGCTCCGACAATGTCTCCGGGCACCGCCTCGCGCTCCGACTGGGCTTGGTCGTGCCGCGACATCATCGCGCGGTGGGACACCTCGGATTGGCGGCGCACCAGAAAGGCCGGCGCCGCCTGACCGTCTGCCGGCATCAGCAGGTCGAGCAAAGCCGCATCGCCGGCCAATGCGTCCGAAACCTGTCCGCCGAGCCAGCGCGCGGCGATCGTTCTCCATAGCGAGCGCATCGAGCCGCCCCCCTTTATGCTGATGGCGGCGCCGTCATGAACCCGGAAACGGGCCGGAATATGGCGGCGCGCGCGATTGTGCTATGACCCTCCGCGATGGCGCTTTTATTTCGCTCCTCGGTGGATTCGGCGGTGCGCTGGCAGGGCGAGCTGGCGCGTCTGGGGTCCGAGCTCGATATCCGGATTTGGCCCGAGATCGGCGACGCGGCCGAGATCGAATACGCGCTCGTCTGGCGGCCCGAACCGGGGCTGCTGGCGTCGTTGCCGAACCTGCGCTTGATCCTGTCGCTGGGTGCCGGTGTCGACCACATCCTGTGCGACCCGCAATTACCTCGCGATGTGCCGATCGTTCGTCTGGTCGACCCGTATCTGACCGACGCGATGAGCGAATATGTGGTGCTGCAGGTGCTGCGGCTGCATCGCCAGGACCTCGACTATCGCGCTCAGCAGCAAGCCGGGATCTGGCGCGAGCTGCCGCAGAAAAACGCCGGCGAGCGGCCGGTCGGGATCCTGGGCTTTGGCGAAATCGGGCAGGACGCGGCGCGCAAGCTCGCCGCGCTCGGCTTTCCGGTCGTGGGATGGAGCCGGGCCGAAAAGACGATCGCGCGCTTTCGCGCACATGCCGGCGCCGGCGGACTGGCAAAGCTGCTGGCCGGCAGTGAGATCGTCGTCTGCCTGTTGCCGCTAACCCCGGAAACGGAGGGGATTTTGTGCGCCAGCACCTTTGCCGCGCTGCCGCGCGGCGCCGGCCTCGTCAACGCGGGGCGGGGCGGTCATCTCGTCGAGGCGGATCTGATCCCGGCGCTTGATTCGGGACAGCTCGCCGCCGCGGCACTCGACGTGTTCCGCGACGAGCCATTGCCGCCCGGCCACCCGTTCTGGCGCCACCCGCGCATCCTCGTCACCCCGCACATCGCCGGCATAACCAACCCGACGACGGCTGCCGCGATCGTCCTCGACAACATCCGCCGCTTCGAGGAGGGCCGCCCGCTGCTCAACGAGGTTGACCGAACGCAGGGATATTGAGAGATCGGAAGGTGACGCGATCGGCTGCCACGACGCGGGCTTATTTGATAACAGTCCCGTCATCCCGACGAAAGTCGGGGCCCACTTCGGCCGTGGGTACCGGCCTGCGCCGGTATGACGAATGGGTGGGTACGATCATTCAGGTGCTGCATTAGCTGACCAACTGTTCTCCTGAGTTT
>DATKHX010000081.1:0-4127 GCA_035510075.1 Allostellaceae bacterium | reverse complement strand
GGCCGGCGCCGATCGTGCGCTGCGGGCGTTCGATCGCCTCGACATTCATCAGCGCCGTGCCGGGATTGGCGGGATCTGATCGGGGCGTGATCCGCACCGTGCTGAACAGGCCGCTCTCGATCAATACCCGGCGGGTGTCCTCAACCTTTGCCGCGTCGTAGGTGGCACCGCGTTGCCAGCGCACCCGGCGCTCGACATAGCCTGGATCGAGCCCCTTGAGGCCGGTGATCGTTACCGCGCCAAACCGCGTCGCCGGTCCCGGAGCAATTGTATAGGTCACCGCCATCGTGTGCTTGGCATGGTCGATGACCACCACTCGTTTTTCCGCCTTGGCAAAAGGGTGACCATTATTGCCGAACGCCGCGAGCAGCGCGTTTTCGGTGGCCACAACCGGGGCGGTGCGCGCGGCGGCGCCGGGCTTCAGCGGCAGCGGCGTCGGGCCGGGCGGCACCGCCAGCGGCCTGCCGTCGGGGCCGACCACAACGATAGACGCAACATGATAGAGCGGCCCGGGCGTGACGGCGACCGCGACTTGCGCCGGATGGTCGGCGGTGTCGAGCTTGTAGGAGAATTGCGCGTCCCAATAGCCGAGGCTGCGGGCGGCATCGGCGAGCCCGGCGAGATCGCGGTCGGCGCGGCGCCGCAGCGCCTCCTGCGAAGGTGGCGGCCGGTTTTCGAGCGCCTTCAGCTGCGAGACCTCATCGAGCAGATCCGAGAGGTCGCTCTCCTCGGCGCCGTTGATCGTCGTTTTGTATTCGACGTCGGCGCGGCCGGCGACGCTAGGGAGAAACGCCGCGATCAAACCCAGCGCGACAAGTAGCCGCCGAACCCGCATTCGTCCCCGTGCGAAGTCCCCGCAGGGCGCCGCACCGGGGTCTGGTCTAAGCGCTCCGACGAGCCGCGGCTGCCGCAACCCGGCGTTTCAGCCGGCGGATTTCCGGCCCCAGCTCGCGGTCCGGGGTGTCGCGCAAGAACGCATCGATGCCGCCCTTATGCTCGATCGTGCGAATCGCCGCCGCGGTGATGCGCAGCCGGATCGGCCCGAGAACGTCGGACAGCACCGAGATTCGCTGCAGGTTCGGCAGAAACCGGCGCTTGGTCTTGTTGTTGGCGTGGCTGACGTTATGTCCGACCTGGACGCCCTTGCCGGTGACCGCGCATCTCCGCGCCATATCCCTACCTCGACCAATTCGAAAACTAAAAGACCGCACTGAGCTGTTTCGGGGGCCGCGCGGGGTGGTGATTTACGCCGGCCGCCTCGTTTCGTCAACAACCGGGCGCCGAACGCCGAGGGCGACCGAAATACAAGCTGCTCGACAGCACCGGTTCTCGTGGCAAAACTGCGCCCTTCGGGAGGAACCGGTATGACCGCAAGCAACGAAACGAACCCTTACGCAATCGGGCTCGACAAAAACGCGGCCAACTTCGTGCCGCTGACGCCGCTCGGCTTTCTGTCGCGCAGTGCAGCGGTGTTTCCCGAGCGGCCGGCGGTCGCCTACGGCGAGCGGCGCTACAGTTGGCGCGAGGCGTACGAGCGCTGCCGCCGGCTCGCGGGGGCGTTGGCCGCACATGGCGTCGGGCGCGGCGACACCGTCGCGGTCGTGGCGCCCAACATCCCCGAGGCCTTCGAGGCGCATTTCGGCGTGCCGATGGCAGGCGCCGTGCTGAACGCGCTGAATTTTCGCCTCGACCCGGAAACGATCGCCTTCATCCTCGGCCATGGCGAGGCCAAAGTGCTGCTGACCGACACCGAATTTTCCCCGGTCGTCAAAGCGGCGCTCGCCCGGTTGGAGCGCAAGCCGATCGTTGTCGATATCTGCGATCCTGCGGGGCCAGGCGGCGAACATCTCGGCGAAACCGATTACGAAGCCCTTCTCGCCGGCGCCGACCCGGATTTTCCGCCGGTCATGCCGGCCGACGAGTGGGATGCGATCGCGCTCAACTACACTTCGGGGACGACCGGCAACCCCAAAGGCGTCGTTTATCACCATCGCGGCGCCTATCTGAACGCGCTGGGCAACATTCTCGTCTGGGGCCTGCGGCAGCATCCCGTCTATCTGTGGACGTTGCCGATGTTCCACTGCAACGGCTGGTGTTTTCCGTGGACGATTACGGCACTCGCCGGGACCCATGTCTGCCTGCGCCGGGTTGAGGCGGCGGCGATCTACGACACGATCCGCAGCGACCAGGTGACCCATCTGTGCGGCGCGCCGATCGTCATGAACATGATGCTCAATCCCGGCGCCGGGATCGACCGCACACTCGACGGACCGGTGGCGATGATGACCGCTGGCGCGCCGCCGCCGGCCGCGGTCATCGAGGGCATGGAGGCGCTGGGCTTTCATATCACCCATGTCTACGGCCTGACCGAAGTCTATGGGCCGGCAACGGTGTGCGCCTGGCATGAAGAATGGGATGCGCTGCCGGTCGAAGAGCGGGCGCGGCTGAAGGCGCGCCAGGGCGTCAATTACCCCGTGCTCGACGGGCTGATGGTCGGCGACCCGGAGAGTCTGGGGCCGGTGCCGGCCGACGGTGCCGCGATCGGCGAGATCTTCATGCGCGGCAACATCGTCATGAAGGGCTATTTGAAAAACCCGCACGCTACCGAAGAGGCCTTCGCCGGCGGCTGGTTCCACACCGGCGATCTCGGCGTCGTTCATTCCGACGGATATATCGAGCTGAAGGACCGCTCGAAAGACATCATCATCTCGGGCGGCGAGAACATCTCGACGGTCGAGGTCGAAACCGTGCTGTATCGCCACCCCGCCGTGCTGGAGGCGGCGGTCGTCGCCCGCCCTGACGCGATGTGGGGCGAAACGCCTTGCGCGTTTGTCACGTTGAAGGAGGGGGCGAGCGCCACGGAGGAAGGCATTATTGCCTTCTGCCGCGAGCATCTCGCCCGCTTCAAGGCACCGCGCACGGTGATCTTCGCCGCGTTGCCTAAGACCTCGACCGGCAAGATCCAGAAATTCGTGCTGCGGGAACAGGCAAAATCATTACCCTGAATCAAACAAAAGGGGCGGCATCGCAGCCGCCCCTCGCCCGGCGCTGTATCGCCTATTTTGTCGGGCAGAGTTTCCAGATCACGCCCGTGCCGGGGATTTGAACCAGGGGCCCGTTGTTGGCGCCGACAAAATGCGAGTCGGCGCCGAGATCCCGCACCGCCCCATAATCCACGACATAGGCGCAGCCATCCGGGCCGAACCTGATGTTGGTCGGACGGTTGAACCCGTTGATGTTGGTGACGAACGCCTGGTCGCCGGTCGTGTTGCGGGCGAAATTCTGGAAATTGAGGGCGAGCGGGCTGGCGCCGCGGCGGTCGGAATCGCCCCACTCAGACCCACTAGACCCCCCGCTGAAGTTGATCAGCCTGACCTCATGGCCGACCTCGGGCGCCGGTGCGGTGGCGTTCGGCGCCGAGAACCCGAAATCCCCTTCGAGGCTGTAAAGCGCGGCAAATTCCCCGACCGGCCCTTTGGCAAAAGACCGCGGCACGAAGTCGATCCCAGTGAACGACGAATCTGCCGCCTCAAGGGCGAGAGGGGCGATGATCGGCTGGGGCGGGAATTTCAGCACGTCACGGATCGGAACGTCTTTCTTCAGGATCAGCGCCAGGCTCGCCGGGGTGCACAGGCTCGGCGGGTTCGACATGTCGAAGACACAGAGATCGTCGCTCGGCCCGCCGACCGGGTTGAAGACCGCCTGGCTCGTCGGCAGAAACCCGAAACGGTCCGGCCATCCGTGGTAAACCGGGCTCCCGTCGGGGTTCTGTGCGTCGGTCGAGAGCACTTCCGGGGCGCCGTTCGAGGGGCGCGCGCCGCGCTCGTCCGGACCATCCTCGCCGACCAGCAGCGCCCCGGCCAAAGGATGATCCTCCGGCGCAAAGCGAATAGCGTAGCCGTTGCGATGCCCCCAGCCGACCGGCTGGATCACGCTGGGCTTGTCCAATCGCGCCCGCAAGGTGGCGCCGTCGCACACACCCTGACGAACCATGCCGGTAAACGAGTTGAAAAAGGCCGGGATCATGGCCCCCGGCTGGGTCACGCCGAACGGCGAATAGCCGCTGGTCATCACCCCGCCGCCGGAATCAAAAACGTTGTCGCTGAGCGTGATCGTCTGACACGGGA
>DATKHX010000080.1:0-4415 GCA_035510075.1 Allostellaceae bacterium | reverse complement strand
CTTTCTGATCATGTCGTTGGCGCGGCGCGGCGCGGCGATGGACGCGCTCGTCCGGGAAGGCCGCTGGCACGACCGCTACAAGGAAATGCCGACCGATCTCTACGGCAAGACCGTGCTGATCATCGGCTTTGGCAAGATCGGCACGCGCTCGGCCAAGCGCTTCGCGGCGATGGAGACCAACGTGCTGGTCTACGACCCGTACATGTATTCCGAGACGATCCGCGGCATGGGCTACGAGCCGGTCGGCGATCTCGACGCCGCGGTGGCGCGCGCCGATTTCATCACCGTTCATTGCCCGAAGACGCCGGAGACGGTCGGCCTGTTCGACGCCGCCCGGCTCGGCCGGATGAAACGCACCGCCTTTATCGTCAACACCGCACGCGGCGGCATCATCGACGAGAAGGCACTCTACGAGGTGCTGAAGGCGAACCGCATCGCGGGCGCCGCCCTCGACGTCTTTGTCGAGGAGCCGACGCCGCAAGACAACCCGCTCTTGACCCTGCCCAACTTCATCGCTGCACCCCACGTCGCCGGGGTGACGCGCGAGGCGGTCGACCGGATGGGCGTCGCCGCGGTCGAGAACATCCTGAGCGTCCTCGACGGCAAACCCAACCGCGAAAACGTGGTCAACCGCGAAGTGCTCGACTGATGCCAACGCCGCTGCGCCTTGAAGGCCGAGGGCGTCGCCTGACGAGGAGGAGCTCGCGCACGCCGCGTGCTCTTTGACGCTAACTTTGCGGCTGGCGGGGCGGAGCGGATCGCCGCTAGTGTCGGGCGGATCCGCGGGACGAACCGCCTACCTGGGAGAACGGACATGGATTTTGGCGCGTCGATGTTTTTCACCGCGTATTCGATGGGCCCGGGCGAGCTTGCTCGGGCGCTCGAGGCGCGCGGCTTCGAGTCGGTCTGGGCGCCCGAGCATTCGCACATCCCGAGCTCGCGACTGTCGCAGCCGGCCTCGGGCGGCCAGCTCGGGCGGCAGTATTACGACGTGATGGACCCGTTCGTGACCCTGAGTGCCGCGGCGATGGCGACAAAGAATTTAAAAGTCGCGACCGGCGTTTGCCTGGTGATCCAGCGCGACACGATCCAGACGGCAAAATTGGTGGCCTCGCTCGACCAGGTTTCGGGCGGGCGGTTCCTGTTCGGCATTGGCGGCGGCTGGAACCAGGAGGAGATGGCTGACCACGGCACCGTCTTCAAAACCCGCTTCAAGCGGATGCGCGAGCAGATCGAGGCGATGCGGGCGATCTGGACCGAGGAGGAGCCCGAATACCACGGCGAGATCGTCGACTTCCCGAAGATGAAGATGTGGCCGAAGCCGGTGCAGAAGCCGCACCCGCCGGTCATCGTCGGCGGCGCCTTTCCGCACAGCGCGCGGCGCGCCGTGCGCTATGGCGACGGCTGGGTCCCGAACGCCAGCCGCCAGCAATACGCCGACGTGACCGAGTTTCTGCCGCAATACCGGCAGATGGCCGCCGATGCCGGGCGCGACCTCGCAAGTGTGCCTGTGTCGATCTTCGGCGCGGCCGAAGACCTCGACCGGCTGAAGCGCTATCGCGACCAGGGCATCGCCCGCGCGATCGTCGCGCTGCCTTCGGCCAAGGCGGGCGAGATCCTGCCAGTCCTCGACCGCTGGGCCGAACTGATCCGCGGCACCGCGCACTGACCGAAAAGGAACCGCCCGATGCTGACCCTCGCTCAGGCTTCGGTGATCGTCGATAAGGCTCTGGAAAAGGGCCGAGAGCTCGGCTTCAAGCCGCTCACCGTCGTGGTCCTCGACGCCGGCGGGCAGTTGAAAGCGATGAAGCGCGAAGACGGGTCGAGCCTGTTGCGGCCCGAGATCGCCGGCGGCAAGGCGTGGGGTGCGCTCGGCATGGGCTTTGGCGGGCGCGAATTCGCCCGCCGCGCCGCCGCCAACCCGGTCTTTATCCAGGCGCTCAGCGTCGCATCGGGCGGAAAAATCGTGCCGGTGCCGGGCGGCGTGCTGATCCGCGACGCCACGGGCGAGATCGCGGGTGCGATCGGGATCAGCGGCGACACCTCCGAGAATGACGAGACCTGTGCCGTTTACGGCATCGGGGTCGCCGGCCTCGTCGCCGACACCGGCGATCCCGCATAGGTGTACAGGCCGACGCCAAAGCGCAGACATAAAATTCGATTGAAGATCTACTCAAATAATCATGGCCGGTCTCGTCCCGCAGCTGTCCAGTTCCAAGCCTTCATGCAAGTAACCTAAGTATTTGTAGTATTTATTTACCGCTCGACGCTCGTCATGGCCGGACTTGTTCCGGCCATCCACGTGCCCGGTCGGCGTCGAAGAAGACGTGGATCACCGGGACGAGCCCGGTGATGACGACTAAGAGCAGCGATTTTCAGCCATCTTGCAATCAGCTTCGCGGAACCCGGCAGTCGTGGGCTTATCCGGGCCATCCACGAGCTCGCGTCACAAGCTCTTCCGGTTTCCGTGGATGCCCGGCACAAGGCCCAGCATGACGGCTGCGATGCGTCTGCGGCATCTGAATGCGTCGGAGCACTATTCGCGGTCGAGCGGCGCGCCGTGGGCGAGCTCGGCGTAGAATTCGAACGAATCCTTGCGCCGCCGCTGCTGGGTCTCGTAATCGACATGAACGAGACCGAAGCGTCTGCTGTAGCCGAGCGTCCACTCGAAATTGTCGAGCAGCGACCAGACGAAATAACCGCGCACCGGCACCCCAGCCGCGATCGCATCCTGCACCGCGCCGAGATAGCCGCGCAGATAGCCGATGCGTCGCTCGTCGCGAATGCGGCCGTCGGCCTCGACCTGGTCGGGAAAGGCGGCGCCGTTTTCGAGGATGTAGATCGGCAGATCGCCGGCATAGCGCTCCTTGGCCTCGATCATGACCGCGCAGAAGGCGTCGGGTGCGATCTCCCAGCCCATCTCGGTCACCGGTGCGCTATCCGGCGGCGGCAATGCGCCGGCCTCGAACGGGTGGTCGGGGTCGCGGCGCACCCGGCTCCGCGTGTAGTGGTTGAAGGCGAAGTAATCGAGCTTCTGCTTGATGATCTCGAGGTCGCCCTGCTGTACCAACGGTTCGACCATCTCGGCGGCGAGCGGCTCGGGATAGTGCCCCAGCATCTGCGGGTCGGGGAACGAGCGGTTCCACAGCGCGTCGAGCGTCATCGTGGCGATCTCGTCCTCCTCGCGGTCGCTCGCCGGCTCGTAGGGATGAAAATTAAAGATGTTGCCGAGCAACAGGTCGGCGCTCTCGGCGCGCATCGCCTCGATCCCGAGCCCGTGCGCCAGGTTCATGACGTGGATCGCGGTCAAGGCGCTGAGGCGGCCGCGAATGCCGGGGGCATGCTCGCCATCGCCATAGCCTTTGACGCAGGCGCAGTTGGGCTCGTTGAACGTCGCCCAATGCTTGACCCGGTCGCCGAGCCGCCGCACCGTCAGCTGCGCATACTCGGCGAACCATGAAGCCGTGTCGCGATTTTGCCAGCCGCCGGCATATTCGAGCGCTTGCGGCAGATCCCAATGGTAAAGGCAAACCCAAGGCTCGACTCCGGCCTCCAGAATCCCGTCGATCAGGCGATCGTAGAATTCGAGGCCTTTGAGGTTGGGCGCGCCCTTGCCCTCGGGCAGGATGCGCGGCCAGGCAGTCGACAGGCGATAGGCGCCGAGCCCCAGCTCGCGCGTCAAGGCGACGTCTTCCGGCCAGCGATGGTAGTGGTCGCAGGCGACGTCGCCGGTGTCGCCGCCGGCAATCGTGCCGGGCAAACGGCAGTACGTATCCCAGATCGACGGGCCGCGCCCGTCCTCCCTGACCGCGCCCTCGATCTGATAGGAAGCGGTCGAGGCGCCCCACAAAAAACCGTCGGGAAAATTCGTCGCCATCGTTCCTCACCGATCGTGGTTTCGGGCGCGCATCATAATCCGGGCCGGGACAGGTGCAGCGGCGGGGTCAGCCATGAGCCGCGTGGGCCGGGAGGATCGGCGCGCTTTCGATCATGCGCGGGCCGTCGCCGAGGCGCATTTGCCGCCACATGCCCGGGTCGCGCATGGCCGCACCAGGTGGCCGGCCCGACAGCGACATCCAGCGATCGCGATCCCATGAGGTGACCGCGGTCTCGACGCGCAAGGATGCGCCCGCCGAGGGCGGAGCTACGCCGAGCGCCGACCACGGGATCAGCGCCTCGGCGGTGATGCGCGGCTGGTCCGCGCCGAAATAAACCGCCTCCGAACCGGCAATGAGGGTGCAGCCGTCCCTGATCGCCTGCTCCGCCGCCCCGGCGCACAATTCCGCGGCCATTTCCGGGTAGTCGTGGATCTTGGTGCGCGGCGGGATGAAGAACAGAGTGAAGCGCCGCGGCCCGCCGCCCAAATCGACCCCGAGCTCGACACGGTAGGCCTCGCTCAGCGGAAACGGGCCGTC
>DATKHX010000079.1:0-10913 GCA_035510075.1 Allostellaceae bacterium | reverse complement strand
TCGACGCCGTCGCCCGCGGCGACGAATTTCTGCTCGGCCTCGGGGTCGTGGACCAGCACCAGATCGGCGTCGCCATGCGCCGCCGTCGCGAGCGCCTGTCCCGTGCCTTGCGCGAGTACCCGGACGTCGATCCCGGTCTCTTTCGTGAATATCGGGATCAGGTGGCGGAGCAACCCCGAATTGTCGACAGAGGTGGTCGATGCCAGCAGGATCGACCGCAATGCCGGCTGATCGGCGGCGTAGCCATGCCCGCCGGCTAAGATCGTCGCAAGCCCGCCAGCTAGGACCGTCGACTTTATCCTCATAACCGTGCTCCCCCGCGTGTGCTCAGCGCAAAGATCGTTGCGCTGACGGCGACACTGACACCGATCAGGATAAATCCCAGGCCGAGCGCGAGCGACAGATCGCCCATGCTGGTTTCGAGCACGATCGCGGTCGTCATCGTGCGGGTGTAGCCGGCGATGTTGCCGCCGACGATCAGGATCGCGCCGACCTCGGAAATCGTGCGGCCGAACCCGGCGAGAAACGCGGTGACGAGCCGGGGGCGCGCCATCCGCAAAAGATGAGTTGCTGCACGCAGCGGGGTGGCGCCGTCGACCTCGAAGGCGGAGCCATACTCGGCCCACAGATCGGCCACCGCGGCATGGACCAGCGCCGCGACGATCGGCAGCGCGAGGATGGTCTGTGCCAACACCATTGCCGCCGGTGTAAACAACAGGCCAAGTCCGCCGAACGGTCCCGCGCGCGACAACAGCAGGTAGAGCGCCAGCCCGACGACGACCGGCGGCAACCCGAGCAGCGCATGCAGCGTGACGACGATCGTGCGCCGGCCGGGTAAGCGATAGACCGCAAGGCCGGCGCCGAGTGCGGTGCCCACCATCCCTGCCGATACCGCGGCGGTGATGCTGACCGCAAGCGACAAGGCGACGATGCCGGCGAGCCCCTGTGTCTCGACGACCGCCCAGACATCCGTCAGCGCCATTTGACTGGTAGGGCCCCCAGAAACGAGCGGCGGCGACACTGTCGGCCGAAACGCGGCTTGTCCAGTGCCGCCGGGCGATGCACGGTCGCGCGCCCGCCGAGCGCCTGTTAAACTGTCGTCCGGTCCAGATCGCGGAGGTTGAATTGGAGATCGAGCCGGCGAGCGCAACGACGTTTCGGGCGCCTCTCGTCGACCGCCTGTCGGTGCGGGTCGTCGTCGATTCGGCCTATGATCGGTTCATCAGCGATGCCGCCCATCAGGCGGTCAAGATCGAGCATGTCCGCCATATCCCGGGGCATGAGCGCTCCACCTTTGCCGGGGAATGGGGGCTGTCGTTGCATCTCGAATCGATGCAGGCGGGCAGCCGCGCCCAATATTTGCTCGATTTCGGCTATACGCCCGAGGTGCTGATCCGCAATTTCGACCTCCTCGACCTCGACCCGCGGCGTCTCGATGGGTTGATCCTGAGCCACGGCCATCGCGACCACTACGGCGGGCTCGACGGCTTTGTCGCGCACCACCGGGCGCAGATGCCGTCCGAGATCAAATTGTTCACCGGCGGCGAGAGCGCTTTTGCCGAGAAATGGATCAAGCGGCGCAATGCCGACCCGGTGTCGTGGGGCAGGCTCGATCGCGCAGCAATCGAAGCGGAGCATGTCGCGACCGTTTGCTGCGAGCGGGCGCATGCGCTCGCCGGGCCGTTCACGACCGGTCCGATCGCGCGCACCTCGTTCGAGCGAATACTGGACAGCACCCTGGTCGAACCTGCCCGCGCCGCTCCCGACCATTTCACCGAGGCCGAGCGGATGGGCCGGCTCGTCCCCGACGAGCATCCGGACGAGCACGCCACCGGCTATGTCGTGCAGGGCTGCGGGCTCGTGGTCATCTCGTCATGCGGCCATGTCGGGCTGATCAACACGATCAAGGCGGCGATGGCGGTCAGCGGGGTCGGCAAACTGCACGCGGTCTTGGGCGGCTTCCATCTCGGACCGGCGCCGATGGATTACGTCGAGCACACCGTCGCCGAACTGAAGGGCCTGGCGCCCGACGTCGTCGTGCCGATGCATTGCAGCGGCAGCAAATTCATCCATGCGATGCAGCGCGAAATGCCAGACCGCCTCGTCACCAGCAACATCGGCAGCCGGTTCATTTTCGGGGTGTAGTTCCGAGCATAGCACCAATACCGCATCGCTGGTTTGCGAGCCGGCACTCGGAACCGTACTCTGGAGGGCTGAAGCCTTCGCCTACCAGAAAAATGAACGGAGTGCTGCGATGCTGCGGAGCCGCGCCGAAATCAGCCAGGACAAGTACTTCGGCCCCCTGACGGCCGCCATCCTCGAGCGCGACCAGCCGCGCACGACCGATCTGTTCTTCCGGATGGTGGCAAAGGACGGGCGCTCGGTCGGCGACGCGCTTTCGGTGGTGACCGCGGCCGAGGCGCCGTTCGTCCAGGTGCCGAGCCATATCAACATCAAGGACGGCCAGGTCTCGCTGATCAACAACGACCACACGATCCTCGGGCTGCGCGCCTCGGCCTGCCTGATGCCGTATCTGCCGCAGAAGTACCGGCTGCTGCCGCTGTTGCAGAGTGTGTGGTACATCCCGGCCGGGCTCGACGTCTGGAACCAGCTGGCCGGCAAATACCCCGGCCGCTACGCGACGATGAAGGGCATGAACGTGCCGCCGCCGGATTACGGCCCGGTCGTGTGGCAGGACGACCACGAGCCGATCCGCGAGGAGGGCACGGTCGAGGAGCGGCTGCACTCGCACATGATCGCCACGGTCAGCGGCGACTCGCGAAGGTCCTATGGCTTGTTCCTCGGCTTGGCCGAGGACGAGCAGTTGCGCCCTGTGTTGCGCCAACAGCTCGAATTCCTCGGCCTGATCGATTTGCAGGACACCGTCGTCGGGCGCAAGGCGCGCAACACCGGGCACAAGGCGATCCGGGCGCGCGCCATCGCCGACCTCGCCGACGTGATCGGCTGGGACGAGGCGCACGGCGTCTACTACATGGGCGTGCCGGACATGGCGGTAGGGCCGCTCTATTATTCGCTCTACGACTCGGTCTGCGTGCGGCTCGCCGCCGAGTTCCCCGAGGACGCCGGCAAGAACCTCGTCCACGCCAACAAGACGCTGCTCGCGCCGGCCGAGGTCGAGGACATGGTCGAGCAGCTGATGACCGCCGACAGCGATGCGGTCTGGGATTTGCTGACCGGGCATCTGAAAAACGGCAAGTCGATCAGGAGCCTCGGCGACACGATCCAGCTGGGAGCGGCCGAATTGATCCTGCGTACCACGGTGCCGCGGCAGTTCACCAACGGCCAGCATCCGTTCGACTATTGCAACGTCGCGAACAACTGGATGCGAACCGGCGACAACCCGTACCAGCCGCGAATCCTCTATCTGATGGCGAGCTTCGTCAACGACGTGGCGCACGAGAACAAACTCTACCGCTCGGTCATCGAAGAGGAGTGCACGGGGTTCGACGCCGCCGGGCGCACGCCGCAGGCGCTGCTTGCAGAGCTCGACGAGGCGATCATGGCTTTGGACTGCCCGCGCGCCACCGCCGTCGCCTACGCCTATCTGCAATCGGGCGCCGACCGCCGGGCCTATCAGGAGACGGTGGCATTGTGCGCTTGCCGCTTTCAGGACGACCCACACAATCAGAAGATCACGATCTCGACCTTTGAGGAATACGGGTTGAACTCGACCCATCTCCGCGACCGGCTGCTGCTGGCGACGCCGCGGCTCTTGGCCGGGTGGCTCAAGATGCCCGGCGAGCGCGACTGCTACGCCCGCTTCATGCGCGAGTGGATCAACAACTGATCCGCGACCCCGCAAGGCCGATCAATCGGCGGCGGGCTGCCGCCATTCGAGCCGACGGACGCTGCCTCGGCGTGCCAGGTCTTTAGTGAAATCGGGGGTGGCGCGGTCCGAGCCGCGGTCGTGCCAGCGCAGATCGTAGCGGATCTCGCAGCAGTCGCCGCCGTCGGTAAAGCACCGGGACTGTCCGGCCACCTCGTATCCTGCCTCGGCGAGTATCGCAGCCAACTGTGGCTCGAACGCGCTTCTGTTGTCGAAGGCCACCATCAGGCTCGCCCGCCGCGGGATGCCGATGCGATGCTCGACCCATTTGAGGCACCACAATATGACGACGGCAAAGGCCAGGGCAGCGAGGCCCAGCCCCAGCTGACCACCGCCGAAACACAGCCCCATCACGGTCGCATACCAGATAGTGGCGGCGGTGGTGACCCCTTCGACGAGATTGCCGCGCCGGACGATCGCACCCGCGCCGATAAACCCGATCCCGGACAGGATGCCCAGCGGCAGCCGCATCAAATCCATCGTAACGAATGACGTTGCGGGCTTTCCCGCCATCGGCAGCAGCACGTTCACCTGGATCATCGCGATCGAAGCCGCAAGACAAACCAGCAGTGTCGTGCGCAACCCGGCCGGTCTTCCCCGCTCGCCGCGGTTGAACCCGATCACCGCGCCGGCGAACACAGTCAGCGCCAGACGAATGGTTATCTGCGTCCAGCCGATAGTCTCCGGCATCGCGATCGGCGCCTCCAATTTCGCGGCGGTCGCCGCCAGCTTGGGCCGACGGGCCGCTACATCTCCTTCATGACCTGCGCATAGGAGATAACGGCGAACAGCGCCGTGCCTCCAACGATGTTGCCGACCAGCACCGGGATCGTGAAACGGCCGACCATCCCCCACAGCGGCAGCTCGCCATTCAAGACCAGCAAAAATCCCTCGACGCTGCCGGCGACGATATGAGCGGAGCCCGCGACCGCGATCAGATAAGTGACCATCGTGATCACGTGAAATTGGGCGCCCTCGGCGCTCGGGATCAACCAAACCATCGCCGCGATCAGGAACCCGGCGCCGATCGCCCGGAACAGCATTGCGACCCAGCCGAGCCCCATCGCCATGCGGCTGACCTCGATCATCGCCGCGCGCAACTCCGGCGCTATTGCGGGTGTGACGGTGCAGAACAGCGCCGCAACAAAGGTCCCGGTCATATTGGCGGCAAAGACGACGCTCCACATCCGCAGCAGGCGCCGCACATTGCCGAGGGTGAACTCGGCGGCCACCGGCAGCACGACCGTTACGGTGTTCTCGGTGAAGAGCTGCTGGCGCGCCAGGACAACGATCAGAAATCCGGCTGAATAGCCGAAGCCCGTGACGAGCGGCCGCCACGGCGCATCCGGCAGGTGCAGCCAGAGCGCCGCCTGCGCCAGGAGTGAAAAGCTGATCGACAATCCGGCCGCGACCCCCGACCACCATAACGAGGTGATCGGGCGGTCCATTTCGGTTTCGCCCTCGCGGCGGACGATCTCGTAAATGACGGGGGTGCGCAGCCGCGCGCGGTCCTCGATGTCCCCGATCTCATGCTCCGAAACACCGGGCGGCCCCTCGTCTTGATCGTCGGCGGCGCGGTCGTCTCCTTCGCGAGGGCTGCTCACCTCTGCCATCGACGCGTTCCATGCTCGCTGAGACGGTGCACAGGCGCCGAACTTCGCGCCGCAATTCGTCAACGCCGCGACCAGAGCATCCGTTGCCCGCTGCTCGGTCGCAAAGCCGGAAACCTGGCGCTCGGGTGCCAGCGCGTCTTCGAGCGGCTCGTGTCTGTGCCGCGGAGTGTCGTCTGTCGACGCAAGTCTGATTCGGTGATCGGGATCTTGACAGATCGGTTACAGGGCTTATCCTCATATCCAGCATAAGCGGTAGCCGGGCAGTTTTGCCCGGCTTTTCCGGGACCCTTAAATGCTCATAATGAGTATAAGGAGAAGGACGTGCTAGAGACCGCCTCCACAAGCCCCACGCCGGCGATGCCGTTGCCCGAAATCTACTCGCGTGTCGAGCGGTTCATCCCGCCGGTCGAATGGCCGCTTCTGGCCGACGACATCGCCGCGATCCTCCGGCTGAAGCGCGAGCGCAACGCAGTCGTGCTGGCGCACAACTACCAGACGCCCGACATCTTCCACACCGTTGCCGACATCGTCGGCGACAGCCTGGCGCTGGCGCGCGAGGCGGCGCGTACCGATGCCGACGTGATCGTGCTCGCCGGCGTCCATTTCATGGCCGAAACCGCCAAGCTCTTGAACCCGGAAAAGACCGTGCTGATCCCCGATCTCAAGGCCGGCTGCTCGCTCGCCGCCTCGATCACCGCCGCCGACATCCGGCTGATGCGCGAGCGCCATCCGGGCGTGCCGATCGTGACCTACGTCAACACCTCGGCCGCGGTGAAGGCGGAATCCGACATCTGCTGCACCTCGGGCAACGCCAAAAAGATCGTCGAGGGTCTCGGCGTGGCGCGCGTCATCATGCTCCCCGACGAATATCTCGCCCGCAACATCGCGGCTCAGACCGAGGTCGAGATCATCGCGTGGACGGGCCATTGCGAGGTGCATGAGCGCTTTACCGCCGAGGATGTCAGGAGCGTGCGCGAGAGCCATCCGGGCGTCGTCGTGCTCGCCCACCCCGAATGCCCGCCCGATGTCGTCGCGGAATGCGACTTCACCGGCTCGACCGCGGCGATGGCGGACTATGTCGGCCGGGAGCGCCCGGCCCGCGTCGTGCTGCTGACCGAATGCTCGATGAGCGACAATGTCGCCCTGCAATATCCCGATCTCGACTTTGTGCGGCCGTGCAATCTGTGCCCGCACATGAAGCGCATCACCTTGCCCAAGATCCGCCGGGCGCTCGAAACCATGACCCATGAGGTCACCGTCGAGCCGGCGATCGCCGCCCGCGCGCGGCAGGCGGTCGAGCGCATGCTGGCCGTCGGCTGATACGTGAGTTGAACACCCCATCGCCGTCGGCCCCTCACTCTCCCGCTGTGCGGTCGCTCGCCCCGCACTGCGGGGAGAGGGCCGGGGTGAGGGACGCCGCGACGCCTCGTCGAGGAGGAAAAGAATGACCCTGCGGCTGATCATCGAGCCGATCGTCCGCGCCGCGCTCTTGGAAGACCTCGGGCGCGCCGGCGACATCACGAGCGACGCGATCGTGCCGTCGGACGCTTGGGTCGAGGCGGTGATCATGGCGCGCCAGCCGGGCGTGATCGCCGGGCTCGACGCGGCGTTGCTCGCCTTTGAGCTGGTCGAGCCGGCGCTGCGCATCGAGCGGTTGCGCGCGGACGGCGCCCGCGTCGAGCGCGGCGACAGGGTCGCCGGCATCGCCGGGCCCGCGCGCGGCGTGCTTGCCGCCGAGCGCACCGCGCTCAATTTTTTGAGCCGTATGTCGGGAGTTGCGACCGCGACGCGCGCCTTGGCCGATGCGATCACAGGCTCCAGGGCCAAGATCGTCTGTACCCGCAAGACCACGCCCGGCTTGCGCACCTTGGAAAAGGAGGCGGTGCGGCTCGGCGGCGGCGCCAACCACCGCTTCGGCCTCGACGACGCGATGCTGATCAAGGACAACCATATCGCACTGGCGGGCGGCGTCCGGCCGGCGCTCGAACGCGCCCGCGCCCATGCCGGCCATCTCGTCAAGATCGAGCTCGAAGTCGACACGCTCGACCAGCTCGCCGAGGCGCTCGAAGAGGGCATCGACGCGGTATTGCTCGATAATATGAGCCCGGAAACCCTACGCCGCGCGGTGGCAATGGTCGACGGCCGCGCCGTGACCGAGGCTTCGGGCCGGATCAGCCCCGAAACCGTCGCCGCCGTCGCCGCTACCGGGGTCGATCTGATCTCGTCCGGCTGGATCACCCACAGCGCGCCGATCCTCGATCTCGGCCTCGACATCGCCGATTGAACGCCGCCCGCCCCTCACTGGAGCGCCACCAACCCGACGCGCACAATGGTTGGGGTTTTGGCGGCCCGCCAAGTCTAGCGGTCGATCACGAATTGGCGGGAGTGCGGCGTTCCAGTTCGGCGTCGAGCTTGGCGCCGACTAGCACGACCACCATCGAAAGCCACATCCACGTCATAAAGCCGAAAATCGCGCCGAGCGAGCCGTAGGTTTTGTTGTAGCTGCCGAAACTTGCGACGTACCACGAGAAAAGAGCGGAAACCCCGAGCCACACAACGGCGGCAAAAATGCTGCTCCAGATGATCCAACGCCATTGCGGCGAATTACGGTAGGGCGCGTAGCGGTAGAGGACGACAAGTGCCGTCACGATCAGCACGAACAGCAGCGGCCATCTAACAAACTCCAACAATATAGCAGTCACGCTTGCATTGGGGATATAGTGGAGCACCACCGGGAGTGCTACGATAATGGCGATCGACACCAGCACAAGGACAACGGCACCAGCGGTAAAGGCCAGTGTCGTGGCGTAATACTTGAACAAGCTGCGCTGCTCCCGCTTTTCGTAGACAACGTTCAATGCGTCGAAGAGCCCGGTCATGCCCGAATTGGAAAACCACAAGGCAATCACCAGGCTGACGGCAAAGCCTACACTCAACGCGGCTCCGTTCTGGGTTGCGAGATGCGTCAGCTGACCCCGGATCACGTCGACGGCGCCGCCCGGTGCGACGCCCGCCAAGGTATCGAGATGGCCGGCGATCGTGCTCGGATTGGCGAAGAGCCCGTAGATCGAAACAATCGCCCCGATACCCGGGAACAGCGCGACGATCGCGTAAAACGTGACGCCGGCCGCGATCAAAAAAATGCGATCCGCCGAGATGCCCTTGAAAACGGCAACCGCGACATCCTTCCAGCTGCGCGCCGGCGCCCTCGCCGGGGCCGGCTCGTTTTCGGTGAACCGGAAGGCGCGATCTGCCGGGGTGCTGTCTTTATCAGCCGCAGCGGCGTCTCGTACGGTTTGATCCATCGTCGCTTCCCCGGGACTGCCGCGCTGTCGTGCACCTTCGCAGCCGACACATTCGCGCCATAATCGGGAAACCGCGGCGACCTCCGCCCGGTTCCGCGTGAACGAGTGAATTGCCTACGGGCGTCGAGGGTCGGAAATCGGGTCGAGCGGCCAGATTGGGCGACGAACTTTGGTGAACAACTCGGGGGTGTAGTCGACCTGGCACAAGCCGCCGGTGTGGACCAGCACGATCTCGCGGGCGATCGGCTCGAAGGCGGCGCGGAAATGCTGCATCGACTTTACCGCGACCGTCGTGTAGCGGGTCGGGTCGACCCCCAACGACGTGAATTGCGCGAGGTCGGTCGCCTGGCCGTTGTTGGTGATGACGATGATGTCGATGCCCCCGGTGCCACCGACGCGGAACACCATCGAGGGGCCGTAATTGCGTTCGACGCCGCCGCCCATCGGGCCATACGCGATGAATTTGCCGTTGGTCAGGCACACCACCTCACCGTCGAGCGACAACGGGCCGCCGCCCATCGCCGGGTCGGTCTTGCCGCCGATTGCGAGCGCCGCCCTGGCGCCTACCCCGGCGCGCATCCCGGCCTGCACCGCCTCCGGGTCGCAGATCGCGTGAAAGGCGACGCCCTCGACTCCGCCTTCGATGAGTGCTTTGAGAAACGCTGTGGCGTCGCCATAGCCGCCGCCGCCCGGATTGTCGGTGAAATCGGCGACGACGAGCGGCTTGTCGCCGGGTTTTCCTTGGCGCGCGCGGGCGACGGCGTCAGCCACGCTCAGCATGTGGACAGTGGAGAAGTCGCGGGTGGCCCAAGCGTGATCCATAAAATTCTCGGCGATCGCCTGCGCGCGCGCAATCGCGCCATCGCCGCCGACATCGATTGTCACCGTCACCGACGGGCCGACATCGCGGATGTTGGCGAGCGCAAAGCCGGCGCAGATGCTGACCGCCAAAGCCTCTCCCGCGGCCTCGATCGCGTCGGCGCGGGCAATCAGCTCGGCCATCGGCCCCCTTTGGGTGCGCCCCCAGTCGAGCCCGTGCAGCATCGGCCGCCGCGCGATCACCGTCACGGGCCGGATCTCGCCCTCGATCGCGCGTTCGAGCAGTTCCGCACCCTGCCAGGCGCGCTCGTACATGTCGATATGCGGATAGGTGCGAAAGGCGATCAGCGCGCTCGCATTCTCGGCCATTTTTTGGGTCACGTTGGCGTGCAGGTCGAGAGTGGCGACGACCGGGACCTGCGGCCCGAGCCTGTGGCGCAGGCGGGCCAGCAATTCGCCCTCGGCATCCTCATGGCCTTCGGTGACCATAGCACCATGGAGATGCAGCAGCACGCCGTCGATCGGGCCCCTCGTATCGACCGCGTCGAGTATCATGCCCGCGATTTCGTCGAACGCCGCGTCGGCGACGGTGCCCGACGGGTTCGGGTTGGCCGAGACCGGATGCACCAGGCTCCAGCCGTATTTGTCGGCCGCCTCGAAGGTGGCGCCCAGCGCCGAGCGGGTGCCGCGGAACGCCTGCGGGATCTCGTTTTCGAGATGAAAGTCGCGGCGCCGGATCAGCGCCATGTCGGTCATGACCCGGCTGAACGTGTTGGTCTCGTGCATAAAGCGGGCGGTCAGAACGCGCGGCACGGGGTCTATCCTCATCAAAGGACCGGAATTCGCCATTAGGCTGGGCTTTCGTGCGGCGGCGCAATAGCCGCGCCGACACTGTCGTGGAATAATCCCACGCGAACAGGAGGGGACGGCAATGGGGCTTCGCGGTTTCGGGCTGGGGATGGCGCTGCTCGCGTTGATCGGCGCGACAAGTGCCGTGGAGGCGGCCGACAAGACGTTGAGAGTAGTGCCGCATGCCGATTTGAAGGTGCTCGACCCGCACACCAACACGGCGACGATCACGATCATGCACGGCGCGATGATCTACGACACCTTGTTCGCCTGGGATTCGAAGCTTCGGCCGCAGCCGCAGATGGTCGGGGCTTACCAGGTTTCGGCCGACCGGCTGGTCCATACCTACACATTGCGGCCGGGGCTCAAATTTCATGACGGCCAGCCGGTCACGACCAAGGACGTCATCGCGTCGATCAAGCGCTGGATGGTGCGCAACACGCTCGGCCAGGCGCTGGCGAAGTTCATCGACAAGATCGA
>DATKHX010000078.1:0-5608 GCA_035510075.1 Allostellaceae bacterium | reverse complement strand
GACATTGTTGCCGGCGACCACCCCCTGCGGGCCGACGACGTGCGGCAGGATCACCGTCGCCGCACCCGAGCTGTAGCTGTTGACCGAGCGGACATAGCCGCCGGCGTGGTTCAGAAAGCGGTGAATCTGGCTTTGCGCGTCGTGAAAGCGACCGGCGCTGGCCCAGCCATAGGAGCCACCGAACACGCCCCGTGACCCATATTCCGCGTAAACCCGCCGCAACTCCGCCGCGGCGAGGTCGAGCGCGCGCTGCCAGGAAACCGCCACGAACTCGTCGCGGCCTCTTTTGCTGTCCGCTCCGGACCCATGCTTCAGCCAGCCGCGCCTGATCATCGGCCGGGCAATCCGCGCCCGGTGCGCGATCGAAGCAGGGATGTTGGCGAGTAGCGCTGAGGGGTCCAGGTCGCGCGGATGCGGCACGATGTCGACGCCGCCTTCCCTCACCTGCACCGAAAACGCTCCCCAATGCGAGCTGTGCGGCACGCCCTCTCGTATGTCTTGCATCTTGTTCTCCTATCGGGCGACCAATCGAGCGGCACGACCGGCAACGGTGGTTCGCGCCCATCACGCGGCCCGCATCCTGCATTTCGCGCCGCAGGGTCGGCTTGCTGTGGCCTGGAGGCTCGCCTATTATTGTCTCACCGGATCAAGAGACCGAGCCGATCGGTATGCTGTTCTGCCGCGTTTTCATCTTACTCCGATCGAGGCGGGGCGGGCGCCCTGCGTGACGCCGGCGGCGGGATCGGCGATGGCGAACGACCCTCAGTCGCATGGGCCGTCGATTCGCGGGGTCCCTGAAGGGGACAACCGGGAGCGCATGATTTGCGCCGACTGCGGCTACATCCTCTACGACAACCCGAAGATCGTCGTCGGTTCGGTCGCGCGCTGGGGCGAGCGGATACTGTTGTGCCGCCGTTCGATCGAGCCGCGCCACGGCTACTGGACCCTGCCGGCCGGCTATCTTGAGCTCAACGAATCAGCGAGCGCCGGGGCCGAACGCGAGGCCTGGGAAGAAGCGCATGCCCGCATCGAGATCGAGGGGTTGCTTGCGATTTATGACATCCCGCGGATCAGCCAAGTGCAGCTGATTTTTCGCGCACGGTTGTTGGACGAGGCGGTCTCGGCCGGGCCGGAGAGCCTCGAAGTCGGCCTGTTCGGCTGGGACCAAGTGCCGTGGACCGATCTCGCCTTCCCGTCGATCCGCTGGGCGCTGCAGCACGACCATGAGGCGCAGCTCTCCCGCGATTTCACGACCCGCATCAACCCACCCGGCTTTTGACGATCGGGCGGGCCGGTTTTATGCGTCGACCAGGTCGAGGCGCCGCTTTATCAGCCGCACATCGTCGACAACCCGATCAAGCCGCATCGACAACGTCGCATAAAGCGCATAATGCCCGGCCATTTGGTTCTCGATCAGACCGAGGCGTTCTTTGAACTCATGCATATCCGTTTTCATATCGGTGATATCTCCACGGATGGCGCGCAAGAGTTCTAGCATGAGGTTCGAGGTTTCATCCGTCATACAGTGTCTTTACAGCTATTTGCGCTATCCGTCACGTGTTGCTCGCTGAAGGCTGCGCTGGCCCTGTCACGGCTCCAGCCCGACCAGGCTGCGGGCGTAGGCGCGGGCCTCGAACGGGCGCAGATCGTCGGCGGTTTCGCCGACCCCGATCGCGTGGATCGGGATGCCGTATTTCTCGGCCAATGACACCAGGACGCCGCCGCGCGCGGTGCCGTCGAGCTTGGTCATGACGATGCCGGTGACACCCACCATCTCGCGAAAAATTTCGGCCTGGGCGTGGGCATTCTGGCCGGTGGTGGCGTCGAGCACGAGGAGCACCGAATGCGGCGCCCCGGTGTCGGCCTTTTTCAGCACGCGGACGATCTTTTGCAATTCGCCCATCAGATCGGCCCGGTTGTGCAGCCGGCCGGCGGTGTCGATCAGCAGGATGTCCGCCCCCTCGGCCTGCGCCTGGACGAGCGCGTCATAGGCGAGCCCGGCGGCATCCGACCCGGCCGGCCGCGCCACCACCGGGCAGCCGGTCCGCTCGCCCCAAATCTGCAGCTGTTCGACAGCAGCGGCGCGGAACGTGTCTCCGGCGGCGAGGACGACCTTCATTCCCTGATCGCGGTACTGTTTGGCGAGCTTGGCGATGGTCGTCGTCTTGCCGCTGCCGTTGACGCCGATCACCAAAATCACAAAGGGCTTATGCCCGCGGTCGATACGCAAGGGCCGGGTCACCGGCTCGACCAGTCGGATCACCTGCTCGGCGAGCGCCGTTCGGACCTCTTCGGGCGAAACTTCCTGGTTGAAGCGGTTGCGGCGCAAGGTCTCGGCGACTTCGCCGGCAACACCGACGCCCATATCGCTCGATATCAGCAGCTCTTCCAATTCGAAAAGCGCCTCGTCGTCGAGCCGGCGCCGGTTGAAGATCGTGTTGATGCCCTCGTTGAGGCGTGCCGAGCTGCGCGACAGGCCCGCTCTGAGGCGGGAAAACCAGCCCCGTCGCTCGGCGCTCTCGTCGGACGCCGCAGGCGTGTCGGGTTCGGGCTGCGAAGGCGGAAACGTAACCTCTTCGGCTTCGCTCTCGGGCTCCGGTCGCCGCAGCTCCGCGGTCTCTTCGGCGATGGTCGGGGGAGTGATCTCCTCGGTTTCGGGTGCCGGTCTCGCCGGAATGTTACGACGCCAGAACCAGGCGGGTCGCTCCGCGCTGTCGGAGGGCTCCGCCGGCCTGTGCGGCTCGGGCGGGGGAAGCGGGTCGGCCTCCTCGACGACCGGCTCCGGCTGCCGCAACTGCGTCTCTTCAGCGACGGGCTGTGCGAGCGGCTCCTCCGCCTCCGGCGTCGGTTCGCCCGGGACATTACGACGCCAAAACCTCATTCGCTCGGAACTCCGACAAGATTGCACCCGTCAGTGCCGACAAGCCGCATGCGTCGCACGGATCCGACCTCCCCGTCGGCTGAAAAGCTGACGGTGCCGTAAAATGCGGCGCGGCCCAAATCCGCGCGCTCGATCAGCACGTCGGTCTCGCTGCCGATCCGCGATTGCAGCTCGGCGGCGAGCTGCGCGTCACCCGCTTGCCGCAACCGCGCCGCCCGTTCCTTGGCGATGGCATCGGGCACTTGCGGCATGCGTGCGGCAGGAGTCCCCGGACGAGGGCTGTACGGAAACACATGCAGAAATGCGAGGCCGCATTCGGCGACGAGGTCGACGCTCCGCTGAAACATTTCCTCGGTTTCGGTCGGGAAGCCGGCGATCAGGTCGGCCCCGAGCGCCATCTCCGGGCGCAAGGCGCGGGCGCGGCGCGCGACCGCGATCGCCTCGGCGCGCGAATGCCGGCGCTTCATACGCTTCAAGACAAGATCGTCGCCGGCTTGCAACGAGAGGTGCAGATGCGGCATCAGCCGAGGCTCCTCGGCGATCAGCCGCCACAGCTCGGGGTCGATCTCGGCCGGGTCGAGCGAGGACAGCCGCAATCGCCGCAACTCGGTTACCGCGGTCAGCAGGCGCCGCACCATCTGGCCGAGGCTGGGTTTGCCGGGCAGATCGGCGCCGTAGGCGGTCAGGTCGACGCCGGTCAACACGATCTCCTGATAGCCCGCCGCGACGAGGCGTCGGGCCTGCTCGGCGACGACGCCGATCGGCACCGAGCGGCTCGGTCCTCGGGCATAGGGGATGATGCAAAAGGTGCAGCGATGGTCGCAGCCCTGCTGCACTTGCACAAAGGCGCGCGCCCGGCCCTCGAACCCGCCCACCAAATGCGCCGCGGTCTCGTCGAGGTCTGCCGCCGGCGCGTCGGGCGGGCGATAGCTCTGCGCTGCCAGCTTCGCGCGGTTGTCGAGCACGCGATCGACTTCGGGCATCTCGGCATAGCGCTCGGGCGCGATCTCGGCGGCGCAACCGGTGACGATGATCCGAGCCCCCGGATGCCGGCGGCGAGCCCGGCGGATCGCCTGGCGCGCCTGCCGCTCGGCTTCCGCGGTGACGGCGCAGGTGTTGACGATGACCGCACCATCCAGCCCGGCCGCCGCCGCCGCGCGGCGAATGACCTCCGAT
The DNA here is from genome assembly GCA_035510075.1 of Allostellaceae bacterium. Classification (GTDB taxonomy): domain Bacteria; phylum Pseudomonadota; class Alphaproteobacteria; order ATCC43930; family CGMCC-115725; genus AP-15. Next base: position 1,551 of record DATKHX010000078.1, on the reverse strand, counting down.
TCGAACGCGTTCAGCCGGCAGCCGAAGGTGATGATCTCGTTGCCCTTCATGACCGGCTCAACGCCCCGCGATCAGGGCGGGGTCGAAAACGCCTTCGAAGCTCAGCACCGCCGGCCCAGTCATGATCACATGCCCATCTTCGCGCCAGAGAATGTCGAGAGTCCCGCCGTCGAGCTCGACCGCGGTATGGCGCGCAGCGAGACCGCGGCGATGGGCGGCGACGGCGGCGGCGCAAGCAGCACTGCCGCAGGCCCGGGTGATCCCCGCGCCGCGCTCCCAGACGCGCAGCCTCAGATGACTTTGGTCGCGAACCTCCGCGACCCCGATATTCGCACGCTGCGGGAACAACGCATGGTGCTCGAGTACGGGGCCGAGCGCCGCCAGATCGATCGACGCGGCGTCATCGACAAAGAAGGTGGCATGCGGGTTGCCGATATTGGTGCAGACCGGTTCCGACAATGGCCCAAACGCCAAATCGACATGATCGGTGTCCTCGGCGCGGGCGAGCGGGATCTCGCGCCAACCGGTGCGCACCCGCCCCATATCGACCGCGATCAGCCCATCGGCGGTGATTTCAGCCTCGAGCAGCCCGGCGGCGGTTTCGATGCGCGCGCGCGGATCGCCGGTCTCGCGCTGCACCAGCCAGGCGATGCAACGGGTCGCGTTGCCGCAGGCCTCGGCCTCGCTGCCGTCGGGATTGCGGATGCGCATAAAGAGCTGCGCCGCCGAATGGCGCGGCGGTTCGAGCACGATCAGCTGGTCGCAGCCGATCCCGGTATGCCGGTCCGCCAACGCCCGCGCACCCGCGGCGTCGACCGCGATCGCACCGCGGCGCGCGTCGAGCACGACAAAATCATTGCCGAGGCCGTGCATTTTCAGAAACGGCACCTTGCCCATAGCGCCGGTTATATGACGGCCGGGCGAGACCTGTCCAAGGCCCTGCCGCCGCTCGGCCGATCCCGCGGTCGCGCCGCGCTAGCGCCAGCGGTTATTTTCGCGCCGCGGCAATCAGAAACGGCGGCCGCTGCCGCTCGTCCGCTAGCGCCGGCCGAGCCGCGACCTGCTCATCGCTCGGCCCCCATTCCTCGACATGCGACAGCGCGAACCCCAGTCGCAGCAGCAGCGTGACGTAGGTTGCCAAGGTGCGATGCTGCTTGACGACCCCTTTGGTCAGCCAATCCGTCTGGCGCGGACCTTCGAGCAAATAACCGTCGATCGGCCATGTCTTGCGGCCTTGCGCGTCGACCGACCAACCCGGTTTTGTCGGCGCGGTGAAGATCGGATGCTCGACCGAAAAGACCAAACGCCCACCCGCGACGAGCGCGCGCCGCGCCGCCGCGAGCAACCCGGCCAGATCCGCGACGTAATGCAGCGCCAGCGAGCTGTAGGCGAGGTCGAACGATCCCTCGGGCAGGTCCAGGCGCTCCATGTCCGCCCGGACGTAGCTGATCGCGGCGTCCGTGGTTTCCGCGCGGGCCCGCGCCAGCATCCTCTCCGACACGTCGATGCCGAGAACCCGCGCCGACCCCTGCTCCCGCGCCCAGCGGCAGA
>DATKHX010000077.1:0-3921 GCA_035510075.1 Allostellaceae bacterium | reverse complement strand
TTCTTAAGGGTCGCAGCGCCCTCGACCGTGAGACTATTCTTAAGGGTCGCAGCGCCCTCGACCGTGAGACTATTCTTAAGGGTCGCAGCGCCCTCGACCGTCAGGATTTTCACGACAGCATCCCCGCGGGGGCCGGCGGTCTTGCGCAAGTCGGGATATATGCCCTTGATGTCGCCGCCCGGGTCGGTCCATATCTTTCCCACAACAATGACCGAGCCGTCCTGCGCTGGTAGCGTGGTGTCGGCCTCGATTGTCGGCCGCTCGACCCAGCGCGTGTCGCCGCCCTGAGTTCTATCGGTCAATTCCTCATGATATTTCAACGTCAACCAGATCCATTTGTCCGCACCGAACACGCTGAGATCCTTCGTGGCGGGGTCGCGCAAAACAATTTCATTTCCGTTCTTGTCGATGGCGGTGCCGGCGCCCACCGTGACCGTCTTGTTGCCGCCACGCGTCACCGCGAGCCCGTCGGCGATGCCCCAGCTGTGCAGCAGCCGATTGTGACGGCGGCGCATATCGACATGGTAGTCTTGCTCTTCGTTGAAGTCCTTCTCGCCGAGGAATTGCGAGGTGAAGTAGTTGAGGCGTTTGATGTCGGTCATCTTGGTACTCCTATCATACTTGACCGGAACCGAGCTGCGTATCCCTGCCGATCGTTGAATGTACTCCGATCTGCAGGCCGAGAAATTCCGGCTGCAGAACGAAATTGGTGTGAGCCGGCTTTTCCAGCTCGATCAGAGCGCGTGCGATCGCGATCTGACGCAGCTGCGCTTCGGGGAGAGCGCGCTCCAAAGTCAATTTGACCGAGAAAAAATGCACGTAGTCGCTTGCAAGCAATGCGCTCTGGACGGTCTGATAAACAGACACCTGATAGGTTCCGTCCTTGCCTGTGGCGCCGGTAAGCTGCCTCACGATGTATGTCCCGGCAGCGGTAGTCCCGCCCGATACCATTTGGCCCGGTGCCCAGGTGCCTGTAATGGTCCCGCCGACTGTCAGCGTCGTATCACGGATAAAGCCGGCGGTGGTAGTACCACCCGGTACAATTTCTTCCACCGTCGGCCGGCCGACAGTAAAAATGGACAGCAAGTCCTCGAGGTTCTGCTTGGTCCCGCGCCTGCGATAGAGCGAAATGATCTTCCCAATAAAGTCGCGCTGTTTGTCGAAGCCGAGGTCGGCGCGCAGCGAGAAGGCGGTCCAGCTCGCCAGCCAAGGAAGGAAATCCTCGGGCGTGCGTAAGGGGTCGAAATAGGCCGCGACGCCCGCTATGGTCCGCTCGAGCGCGGGCGGTGCGCCGTTCTGAATGCGGTCGACGGTGTGGTCGCGCACCAGTTCCTGGGCTTCGGCTTCACCGATGACAGGCAAGCCGGTTCGCGGGAGCTGATCGTCGTGCCCGAACAAGAGCTTTTCGAAGGCAAGCAGGAAATGGCCAAGGAACGGCTCCTCCTGGTAGATCGCCGGCAAGTATTGCAGCAGGCTGTTATGCTGTGTGCCCGCCATCGCGCTCCTCCCTCGGCCAATCGGTTATGCCGGTCATGGGAGGGTAACTTTGATGTCGCCGGCAGGGATCTCGGCCTCGGGAAGCTCGTCGGGATCGAGCTTGATCGCCGGAAGCTCACCGGCCACGTGCCGCCTCGACCCGCTCAGCACGAAGGGCTCGCCCTCGGTCGGGGTCACGTAGTCGGCCTCCGGCAACCGGGCGAGGAGCTCGTAGATCTCGGAAAGGTAGACAAAGCGACCGAATGGCCAGCCTTGCCGATCGGGGGCGCCGTCGTAAGCATCGAGAAACTTTACCAGTCCCGTCTCAGCCTGCGCCAAGAGGCGCTCTTCGACGGCGTCGCTCCGGCCGTGGATCGTCAGCGACACGGTGATCGCGCCCCGTGGTGGGGGGTCGGCAGCGGGCCGCGCCGCGACGGCGCCTCGACTGCCGCGGACGGTCAGCGACACGACGATCTTGACCCGACGCGGGGCGATGACGTGGAGCCGCGTCGTCAGCAATCGTGCTGGCTCGAGCGTATCGCGCACCGCCTGAAGGAGAGGCGCCGTCCCAACCGGAGGCAGCGGCAGAAGCGTGCCCTCCGGCTTTGGCAAAATGACGACGCTGACATCCACCGGCCGGTCGCGGGCGCGTTCGTCGCGGCTCCTGCGCTCGAGGTCGCGCCGCGGCACGCAATGCGCGCGCGCCACCCGCGGATCGGCGGCGAGGGCGAGACGCTCGAAATCATCCGCGGTGACGGCGCGAGCCGGCTCGCGCAGGCGAACGATCGTGTCGCCGACCTCCTCGGCGACGCTCTTATCGTTGTCGCGGTGCCAATCCGGACCGTTGATCAAGCGCAGGAAGGCGAGCCGGTTCTCGTCGGTCACCTGGTTCAGCCGGTAGATCAGTATCTCGGTGAGCCAGGCGAAAAGCTCGATCAGGGTGATGCCGGGGTCCGCGGGGTTGTGGTCGGTCCAGTCGGGCGCCAGGGCGGGGATCAGCGCGCGCGCCTCGGCGACGAGATCGGCATAAGAGCGGTCATCGAGGTTGGGCAAGATCAACGGCAAGGCAGATCTCCTGCGCAGCGCCGCGGCGGCGTGAGCTTCTCGGTCATCGCCCGGCCATCACCGAGATATCGAGGCTGCCGGCGTAGACGAGGGCCCATGTCTTCGCGCCGCCGTCCCGGTCGAGTTTGGGCGTCAACGTTAGCGAATTGACATGGTCGACCCCAGGGATCTCGCCGATGGACCGCAGCAGATCCGATTCTTGGGGCTCGCGCCCGAAATCCCAGCCGGTGTCGTCCAGGCCCCCGGTAAGCGGGTGCAGGAAGCTCCGCAATGCGTCGATAATGCGGGGCTGGACCTCGGAGGCGCGGTCGATCGAAGCCAGCACGATTTCGGCTTTAACGTCGACCCGGAGATAATGGGGGCGGACGATTTTGAGATCGACGACAGGGAGGCGGCGGGCGTCGAGGTGCTCCGCGACCCGTTCCAGCAGTACGCGGCTGGGCAGCGGCTTCGCCTCGGTCGAGCGCGGCACGATGATGACGCTCACCTTGCCGGGGAGCGGGCTTCCCTTCGCATCGGGGTTAGCAGAAAGATCATAGAGCGGCACGCATTTCGCCCGCGCCACCTCGGGTGAGGCGAGCATCGCCAGATCCTCGTAATCCTCGATCGTCACCGCACGGTCGCGGTGGCGTATCGCCCGCGGACCGCGCTCGCGCAGCGAGTCGATGGTCTCGGCGTCGGCGCCGCCGCGCGCCGGCTCGTGATTGGTCACCTTGTCGACATAGGGAATGGTTGTCTTGAGTTGCGCGATGGTGCCCGCCGCGCAATTGCCGGCGCTCCCGCCGCCGGTGCGGTAGCGTGTGAACCGCAGGTTTCCGGCGCCGGGCGGCGGCACCAGCCCATTCACGCCGTCGCCGAAGCTGACCGTTCCGGTCACGTGGTCGAGAACATAGTGCCGGTCGCGCGGTCCCGAGCCGTAGAAATCCCGCACCTCGCGCCAGCGCACCCAGATCTCGATCGGCCGGCCGCCGGCATCGCGCGTCACCGTGACCGCGTCGTCACCGCCCGCCGCCTTGTGTTCATCCGCCGAGGGCAGGTCCGGCTCACGCACCCGCAGCTCCTCCTGGCCGTGTAGCACCGGGCGGCGCATCGTCACGTAGCATTGGCCCTGGCCGCCGTCGCTCGATCCCAGTGTCTCGTCGAGGATGGTCGTAGCGTGGCGAGCCATCACGATGTTGAGAAGAGCCCGCTGCAGCCGCGGCTCGAAGGCGAAACTGCCCGCCTCCCAGCGACAGCGCAGCCAATACCGCTCCAGCCCGAATTCTCGCCGCAGCGCGAAAGTCGCCGGAGCGAGAAATTCCAGCACGCCCGGTCGCGTCAGGCCCTGGGTGCCGTCACGCAGCCCGGGCCGCCGCCAGCCGCCCTCTCCCTCCCAACACT
>DATKHX010000076.1:0-2699 GCA_035510075.1 Allostellaceae bacterium | reverse complement strand
GGATGCCGCGCCAGCTTCTCTGGGTCGGAAAACGCCAACGGGATCCCGAAATGCCGCGCTGCCGCCTCGGCCGAGTCCTGACGCGTCGTGCAGACGGCTGTGATCTCGAATTCCGGCAGCGCCTGCAAGGCGGGGATGTGGGCGATCGAGGCAAAACCGCGATCCGGGCTGAGCCCGACGATCCCCACCCGAATTTTACTGCTCGCCGCCACTCGGGCCTCCTCTTGCTCTCGACGGGTGCGGACAGCGCCAACCTCTAATGCCGCGTCGGAATAAGCACCGGCATCGAACGGAAGCCGTGGATGAAGTTTGAATAAGTGCGCCGTGCCTCGCCGACCACTTCGATCATCGGAAAGCGCGGCAGGATCTCCTCCCACAGGATGCGCAATTGCAATTCGGCGAGGCGATTGCCGACGCAGCGATGGATGCCAAAACCGAACGACAAATGCTGCCGCGGCCGCGGCCGGTCGATGATGAAGTTGTCGGGGTCGTCGATCGCGACGGGATCGCGGTTGCCCGAGACGTACCACATGACGACCTTGTCGCCCTTTCTGATCGCCTTGCCGCCGAGCTCGGCGTCGGCATTCGCGGTGCGGCGCATGTGGATGACCGGCGTCACATACCGGATGACCTCCGGCACCAAGCTGGCGACGAGATCGGGGTTGTCGCGCAGCTTGCGGTACTGGTCGGGGTTCCGGCTCAGCGCCAACAGCCCGCCCGTCATCGAGTTGCGCGTCGTGTCGTTGCCGCCGACGATCAACAGCGAGAGGTTCCCCATGAACTCGCGCAGCGGCATCTCCCGCGTCGCCGCGCCCTGCGCCAGCATCGACAACAGGTCGAATTTCGGCGGCCCCTTGGCGCGCTCGTTGAACAGCGCCGCCATCGTCTCGGCCATCTTTTTCAGTTCTTCGAAGCGCTCCGCTTCCGAATGCACGGGCGATTCCGGCGCATGCACGTTGCAGATCGCGACGTCCGACCAATAGGTCAGCTTGCGGCGCTCCTCCCACGGAAAGTCGAACAATGTCGCGAGCATCATCGTCGTCAATTCGACCGAGACTTTCTCGACCCAATCGAACGTTTCGCCTCGCGGCAAGCCGTCGAGCACATGGCGGGTGCGCTCGCGGATCGTTGCTTCCATGTTGGCGAGGTTTTGCGGGGCGACGATCGGGCTGACGACTTTGCGCTGGTCGTCGTGCCGCGGCGGGTCCATGCGGATAAAGCTCGGGCGTACCAGGTCCGCCGGCTGGTCCTCGATCTGGATGCCGCCGGTGCCGGCGTCTGACGAATAGGTGCCGTGGTTGACCTCGACCTGCATGATGTCCTGGTACTTGGTCACCGCCCAATACGGACCGTAGCGGCTGTCGGGGCACCAATGCACCGGGTCGTCGCGGCGCAGCCGCGCGAAATACGGGTGCCAGGTGTCGTCCTGGTAAAGTTGCGGGTCGCTGACGTCGATTTCTTCCAGCGGGATCGAAAAGACGTCGTCCCCGCTGGATCTCTGGGCTACCGCCGCCATTGCTGCCTCCTCGTTCGCAGCGTCTTTTTAATGCTGGCCGTCGGGCATCCGCACGACGATGCCGTCGAGATCGTCGCGCATCGCGATCTGGCACGACAGCCGGGAATTGGGCTCGGCCGCCGCGGCAAAGCTCAGCATGCTTTCTTCCATCGAGCCCGGGGTGGGCGTCCCGATCTGGTCGAGCCATGCCCGATCGACATACACGTGACAGGTCGCGCAAGCGCACTCGCCGCCGCAATCGGCGTCTATGCCGGGAACGCCGTTGTTGACCGCACCGCGCATCAACGAGAGGCCGACGGGGACCTCGACCTGATGCTCGGCGCCTTTGAACTCGATGTAGGTGACCTTGGGCATTCGTGCGCCTCCCGCGACCAATCCTACTCGCGCCGCGCCGGGATCGCGAGCCCCGACCGCAAATGGGCGAGAACCCACCAGATGCGACTACGAGTTGCCGATCCGATAGGCCCGGGCGGCGGTGTCATGGAGCAGAAGGGCGCGCTCGGCGGCCGAGTAGTTCTTGGACAACCGCTTGCACGCGTTGAAGAAGACGTGGTGCGAAAACGACACCTTGTCGACCGGGAAGTTGCTTTCGAACATACAGCGGCCGGGGCCGAACCGGTCGATGCAGTAGTTCATGATCGGCGCCATCGATGCGGCCAATTCCTCCGAGCCGATCGGCTTCTCGCGAGTGTGCCAATCGAAGCCGAGCCGCGGCATGCCGATGCCGCCGAGCTTGAGGTTGACGTTCGGGCAGTCGGCCACCGCCGCCAGCCCACGGCGCCACGCCGGCATAACCTCGTCGTCGCGATTGCCGTACGGCCCCACTCGCTGCAAACCGCCGAGATGATTGAGGATGATGGTCAAATCGGGCACCGCCCGGGCGAAGTCGGCGAGCTCGGGCAGTTGCGGAAAGCATACCCCGGTGTCGAGCGACAGCCCCATACGCGCGAGCACTATCGCGCCGGCGCGATATTCGGGTGTCGCCAGCACGCCTTCCGTTTCCCGGTTGCCGATTTCGGGGTGCCGATCCCAGGTGACCGTGTGCCGGATGCCGCGGAACCGGTTGGGGCTCGCGGCTTGCAACGCTTGCAACACCGGCTCGACCCGGTCACCCAGCTTGAGGTCGGCGTGGCCGATGATCGCCGCAGCCGCCCGAAACGGGCCATAGAGCCCGGTGGCGCTG
>DATKHX010000075.1:0-2854 GCA_035510075.1 Allostellaceae bacterium | reverse complement strand
ACTCGCGATCGCCGCCGGAAAGCATTCCGCGGTTATCGGGGCGCCCTCCGCCTATCCGTCCGCGCGCGGGCCGGCTTGGCTGCGCTGGCGGCTGCCCAAAACTTTCGCCGATCGGCAATTGACGCACGCCGTGCTGCGGTTCGAGGCGCCGGTGCGCGGGCCGGTGATCCTCGGCGCCGGCCGCTTCGTCGGTCTGGGACTGTGCCGTGCGCTCGATCCGGAAAGGCGCTGAGCAGTGGAGGAAACCGCGCTCACATCCGCCGATTTCCCGGCTTTCTTCAAAGCGATCTGGGGCTTCGATCCATTCCCGTGGCAGCAGCGGCTGCTGCACCGCCTCGCCACCGGCGAAGATGCCGAATCCGACTACCGAGAAGAACCCGGCCATTGGCCGGCTGTGCTGGACCTGCCGACCGGCGCGGGGAAGACTGCGGCCCTCGACATCGCCGTCTTTCACTTAGCGTTGGAGGCCGCGCAGGGCCAGGCGCGGCGCGCGCCGATACGCATCGCCTTCGTGGTCGACCGGCGCCTGATCGTCGACGACGCGTTCGCGCGCGCCCGGCACCTCTGTCGCTCCCTGCGATGGTCTCTGCTCGGCGACAAGGATGCCAACTCCGTGCTACGGAAACTGCCGGAAGCGGAAGCCGCATTGCGGCGCGTGCGCGCGGAGCCGGTCGTCCGGCGCGCCGCTGTGCGGCTTTCCCAGCTGGCCGGACGTGGTCAGCCGGCGCTGATCGCGCGGTCGCTGCGCGGCGGCGCGCCGCGCGAGGACGACTGGGCGCGCACCCCGGTGCAGCCGACAATCCTGTGCTCGACCGTTGACCAAGTCGGATCGCGGCTGCTGTTCCGCGGCTATGGCGTCAGCGATCGAATGAAGCCGATCCATGCCGGCCTGCTCGGCTCGGACTTCCTGATCCTGCTCGACGAGGCGCACCTTTCGGCACCGTTCCGCCAGACCTTGACCGGGATCACTCGCCTGCGCCGGCCGGACGCCGCGCCGTTTGAGGTGGCGCTTCTGACGGCGACGCCTGAGGCTGCCGCCGAGCCGCCCTTCGCCCTCTCGGCGGATGACCGCATGCATCCGGTGTTGGCAGCGCGGATCCGCGCGCCGAAACCCGCCCGTCTCGCCGAGATCGTCGGTAAACAGGGCGTCGATACCGAGGCGCGCCGCGCGGACGTGGTCGCCGCCGAAGCAAAATCGGTGCTCGCCGCATTGCAGGCCACCATCGCCAATCCGGCCGTGGCCGTCGTGGTGAACCGCGTCGCTCGGGCGCGGGCCGTGTTCGAACGGCTCAAAGAGAATTTGAACCCTGCCGCCCAGCTCGATGCAGAGGCCGAGCCCGCGGTCGATGTCAAATTAATCATCGGTATGGCGCGCGCCGTCGATCGCGACCGGATTGCGGGGGCGCTCGGTCCGATCCGCACCGGCCCGCGCGATGCGCTGCGCGACCTCGAAAGGCCGCTGGTCGTCGTCGCGACGCAGACGATCGAGGCGGGCGTCGACATCGATTTCGACGGCCTGGTGACCGAAGCGGCGTCACTCGATGCGTTGCGTCAACGGTTTGGCCGGCTCAACCGCGCCGGGCGCCCGATTACCTCCGAAGCGGTGGTGCTGGCGCACAAGGAGGATGTCGGCGTCAAGGCGGACGATCCGGTTTATGGCAAGCAGATCGCCGCGACCTGGAATGTCCTTCAGCGGCTTATGGCCGCGGCCGGAGGCTTTGTCGATTTCGGGGTCGAGGCATTGCACTCACAGCTCAGCTCGGAGGAGGCGGCCCGGCTGGCAAAGTCCACGGGCAATGCCCCCATCCTGCTGCCGGCTTATGCCGATTTGTGGTCGCAGACTTGGCCGATCCCCGCGGCCGATCCTGAGGTGGCGCTCTTTCTGCACGGCGCCGAGCGCTCGCCGGCCAGTGTCCAAATCGTGTGGCGCGCAGATATCGAAGCAGAGGATCTTCGTGCGGCCAGGTCTGAGAAGGCCGACCGTACCCGGCTGATCGAGCTTTTAACGATGGTGCCACCGCGCACCGCCGAGGCTATCGAGGTGCCGGTCTGGGCGGCCCGAGCGTTTCTCAGGCGGCGTGGCCCTATGCGGGCCGGCGCTTTGCGGTCCGCGTGACCGGCCAACTCACTGCCCAGGGCTTTCCGGCGGCGGCCGCGAGCCGTCGTGCTTCAACTGCCGACGATCTGGCGGGGACACTCGCCGATCACGCGGAAGATCCGGCGACGGCCTTGCTCGACGCGATTCTCGAACTCGACCTTCCGGAAGAGCTGCAGAAAGATCTCGACACCTTAAAAGGCGACCGACGAGGGCGGCTGGAGCGCGTGTTCGCCTACGGCTTCGACGACGAACGCCGGCCGCGGGGTGTCGTCCTGGTTGCGCCACGGGGTCGATGCCGCGGCGACCGGCGGAGCCACATCCGAGGAAGAGCATCTCGCGGCGGTGCCGGCGACCGAAAGCGACGAGTTCGGCGCGTTTTCCTCTCGCACCCTGTCGTTGTTCGATCACAGCAAGCACGTGCGCGATTGCGCCGAAGATTTCGCGAACCGGGCCGGGTTGACCTCGAGCCTGAACCGCGACGTTACGCTTGCCGGCTATCTGCATGATTTGGGCAAGGCCGATCCGCGATATCAGACCTATTTCGCCGGCGGCGATCCTTACGGTCCCGATTCGCATCAGGTGCTGGCCAAATCCGGTGAACGGCGCCTGCCGGCTGACGCGTGGCAGCGGGCGGGTCTGCCGCCTCATTGGCGGCACGAAGCTTTGTCGGTCCGCCTCGCCCCGATGCTTCGGGATTTCGCGCGGGCTTGCGATCCGATGCTGGTGCTGTGGCTCGTCGGCAGCCATCACGGCTAT
>DATKHX010000074.1:0-6898 GCA_035510075.1 Allostellaceae bacterium | reverse complement strand
GAAACCTGATTCTGCCGACAGCCGACAGGAGTGATCATCGCCTCACACGGCTCAGCCTGCCGCGACATCGAGAATGGTCAAGGCCAAGGCTTGGGCGCGGGGGACGAGCGTGTCGATGCGGCACCATTCTTCGTCGGTGTGAGCGTTGCCGCCGACCGGCCCAGTGCCGCACAGGGTCGGCGTGCCGAGGGCGGCGGTAAACCCGCTGTCGGCCGAGCCGCCGGTCGCCTCGCCGCCGACCCCCTGCATGCCGAGCCCGGCGGCCGCGCGGGCGTAGAGGTCGAGAAGCTTGCGGCTCGCCTCGTCCTGCTCCAGCGGCAGGAAATTGCCCTCGCGCAAGATGCGGTTCGCGCTGCCCGGCAGCTCGGTATAATTCAATATCTCGCGCACCTCGCCGAGGATCTTCTCCATGATGTTGAGGGTCGGAAAGCGTACGTCGATCCCCGCGGTGGCGCGTGGTGCTACGGTGTTGACCGACTGGCCGCCCTGCACCAGCCCGACATTGACCGTCGTGCCGAGATCGTAATCGGTCAGTTTGTGCAGGCGCTGGATCTTGCGCGCCATCGCTTCGATGGCGCTGACCCCCTGTGCGTGCGCCGCACCCGAATGGGCGGCGCGGCCGGTCACCTCCAATTCGATAAAAGCCGCCCCTTTCCGCCGCGACACGAGATTGCCTGAGGGACGCCCGGGCTCGGCGTTGAACACGGCGCGCGCGTCCTTTGCCTCGGCCTCGATGATCGGGCGCGAGGACGGGGAGGCGATCTCCTCGTCGGCGGTGTAGAGGCCGGTCAGCGGGCAGGGCGCGCCGAACCGACGCAATGCGTCGAGCACGAAGGTGTTCATGACGAGGCCGGCCTTCATGTCGGCGACCCCCGGCCCCGAGGCCTGGTTACCGTCGATCCGGAACGGCCGCTTTGCCACGGTGCCGTCGGGGAAAACCGTGTCGCAATGGCCCATCAGCACGATCGGGCGGTTGTCGCCGCCGTTTGGGGGCGGGAGGCGCGCCGCCATGCAGCCGCCAAAGCGCTCGTTGGGGAACATCTCGCAACGAATTCCGGCGCTTTCGAGCCAGGCCCGCAGCCGGTCTTCGACAGCATCGACGCCTGATTTGTTGTAGCTGCCCGATTCGATGTTCACGAGTTCCGCGAGCAGGGCGACCATCGCCTGATGTTGCCGGCCGAGATGCTCGATAATGGCGGTCTTTGCCTCGACGCTCACAGTGTTCCTCCGATCGGCACGATCGGGTCCGCCGGGATTTGCCGCGCGCACCCGCCTGACCAGAGTAGTTCTTCGGGATATGACAAGCGAGTGTCCGCGACGCACCACTGCGCGGGTTTCGCTGTTATCGTTGGTGGCGAGCGCCGGGGGCCGTCGCCAAGGTCGGACATCACAACGGGTTGTTTGATGGCAGCGATTCTTTCGTGGATACCGCCGTGGGTGTTGGGCACGGTCATCATGCTCGTGCCGGCATTGGTCGTTTTGGCGCTGTATCGCTGGCTCACGCGCCGGCTGATCCGCCTGGCCGGTCGATACAGCCCGTTTTTGCAACGCCTGCTGGAACGCGGCCAAGGCCCGGCGAGCGCCTTTGTCGTCATCCTGGCACTCGGCGCCGCATTGCCCGCGGCTCGGTTCTCTCTGCCGGTGGCGCTCGCGATCGGGCGCGGCTTGCTGGTGGCGTTCATACTGACCGTCGGCTGGGCGGCGGCGATCGCGATCGACATTTCGACGACGATCTACCTGCGGCGGTTCCGCACCGACGTCGAAGACAATCTCTTAGCGCGCAAGCATGTCACGCAGATGCGGATTTTGCAGCGCGTCGCTACGACCTTGCTGGCGATCGTCACGATCGCCTCGGCGCTGATGACTTTCGAATCGGTCCGGCAATACGGCATCAGCCTGTTCGCGTCAGCGGGTGCCGCCGGCATCATCCTCGGCCTCGCCGCGCGGCCGGTGCTGAGCAACCTGCTCGCCGGCATCCAGATCGCAATGTCGCAGCCGATCCGGGTCGAGGATCAGGTCGTCGTCGAGGGCGAGTCGGGGTGGATCGAAACGATTACCAGCACCTACGTCGTGATCCGCATCTGGGATTTGCGACGGATGATCGTGCCGCTGACCTATTTCATCGAAAAACCGTTCCAGAACTGGACCTATGAAAATTCAGCGCAGATCGGATCGGTGTTTCTGCATGTCGACTACACGGTGCCGGTCGACCGGTTGCGGCGGAAGCTCGACGAGATCGTGCGCGAGAGCAAGCTGTGGGACGGCAACGTCGCCAACTTGCAGGTGACCGACACCCCGATCGACATGGTCGAGCTGCGCGCCCTGGTCAGCGCCCGCAATCCCGGCGCCGCCTGGAATCTGCGCTGCGAGGTTCGCGAAAAGCTGATCGCTTTTTTGCAGGCGGAGTATCCGCAGGCGCTGCCGCGGCAACGCACGGAAACCATCGGCCGCCCGGCCGGTGCGGCTGCGGTCGAGGATCCGACCGCCGGCAGGGTGGCGAGGCTGGAGAACCGCAGCGAGCCGGCACCCCAGCATTAGCGCCGTCTTATGAGCCATAGCCCGGCCCACGATCCCCTTACAGCACTTCGAACAGACCGGCCGCCCCCATGCCACCGCCGACGCACATCGTCACGATGACATGGCGCACGCCGCGCCGCTTGCCTTCGATCAGCGCGTGGCCAACCATGCGCGCGCCCGACATGCCGTAGGGGTGGCCGATCGAGATGGCGCCACCATCGACATTGTAGCGCTCGGGATCGATGCCGAGCCGGTCGCGGCAGTAAAGCGCCTGGACCGCGAAGGCCTCGTTCAACTCCCACAACCCGATGTCGTCGATCGTGAGCCCGTGCTGCGCAAGCAGTTTCGGCACGGCGAAGACCGAGCCGATCCCCATCTCGTCCGGGGCGCAGCCGGCGACCGCCATGCCGCGATAGGCGCCGAGCGGCTGCAACCCGCGGCGTTCGGCTTCCGTCGCCTCCACCAGCAGCGACGCCGAGGCGCCGTCGGAAAGCTGCGAGGCGTTGCCGGCGGTGACGAACCGCCCCTCCTGCACGCGCTGCCCGTCGCGGAACACCGGTTTCAGCGCTGCGAGGCCGGCAAGGGTCGTCGAGGGGCGGTTGCCCTCGTCCTTGTCGAGGGTCACCGGGACGAAAGAAGCGTCGCCGGTGTCGCGGTTGTCGACCCGCATCGTCGTCGGCAACGGCACGATCTCCTGGTCGAGCCGGCCCGCGATCTGCGCCGCCGCGGTGCGCTGCTGGGAGAGGAGCGCGTATTCGTCCTGCGCCTCGCGCGTCACCTGATAGCGCTCGGCGACGATCTCGGCGGTCTCGATCATCGTCATGTAAAGCTCGGGCCGCTCTTCAACCAGCCACGGGTCCTGCGCGCGGTATTCGTTGCGCTTGTCGTTCTGGACGAGCGAGATCGACTCGACCCCGCCGCCGACCGCGATCTGGAGCCCGTCATGGACGATCTCCTTCGCTGCGGTCGCGATCGCCATCAGCCCCGAGGCGCATTGCCGATCGATCGACATGCCGGGAACGGTGACCGGCAGCCCTGCGCGGATCGCCGCCTGGCGGGCGACGTTGTAGCCGGTCGAGCCCTGCTGCAACGCCGCGCCAAGGACGACGTCCTCGATCTCGGCAGGGTCGATGCCGGCGCGCCGCACCGCCTCGGCGACTACGTGGCCAGCGAGCGCCTGCGCCTGGGTGTCGTTGAAGGCGCCGCGATAGGCCCGCCCGATAGGGGTGCGGGCGGTCGAGACGATGACGGCTTCGCGCATGATGTCCTCCTGGACGCGGCCGTGGGAGCGGAGCTTTCAAATAGCGGAGGAAACGGGTTTTCTGCAATCGCCGCGGGCCAGGCGGGCGGAGATCCGGCGCCCAGCGCGAGCGGAAGGGAGCGAATAATGCCGGGCTGGCGAAAGATGTGTCTGATCGCCGGGATCGCAATCGCGTGGGCATTCGGCGCGGCTGGCCTCGCCGACGCCGCGGGGGACGAGACCGATATTCCGAAGGTGGTATTTTTCGGCTTTCAGCTGGTCAACACCTCGTTGGAGCCAACGACGCCCGCGGAGGTCGGGCGCATCAACATGCTCGACGGTCTGTTTCGAGAGCAGCTCGACCATTCGGGCCGTTTCAAAATCGTCGCGATCCCGCCCGGCCTGCAGCGCCAGATCGCCGCCGGAGCCGAGATCAGCGGCTGCAACGGATGCGAGCGCAGTTTTGCCAAAACTGCCGGCGGAGACTGGGCCGCCTGGGGAACGGTGCAAAAGGTGAGCGACCTGATACTTAACGTGAACGTCTACATGGAAGAGGCTGATTCCGGTAAAATGGTCTTTGTCAAGAGCGTCGACATTCGCGGCAATACCGACGAGTCGTGGCGACGTGGACTCGATTATCTGTTACAGAATTACCTGCTGCGCCGGCGATAGGGTTCGGGCGGTAGGCGATGCGGCGTCGGTCGAGCGGCACGCCGGTAGACCCGCGCAACACCTTGTAGAGCCGCGCAACACTTTACTGCCCTTGCCCCCGCGACGCATTCCTCTCCCGCAAGCGGCCGCGGTCATGTAGCATCTAAATCGAGAACCGTCGCGAGGAGACCGTCATGCCCGAAACGTATCCGCTGTCCGAAGCCGATCCGGCCCAGCTCGGTTTTGCCGCCAAGCCGCTGCAGCATCTCGACCGGCTGATCCGCCAGCACATCGAGGAAGGCCGCTATCCCGGAGCACAGATTGCTCTGGCGCGGCACGGGCAATTGGCGCTCTACCGCAGCTATGGCGACGCCAGGACCGAGCCGGGCCGGGAGCCGGCTACCGGCGAGACGCTGTTTTTGCTGTTCAGCCAGACCAAGGTGCTGACGAGTGCCGCAGTATGGACCTTGATCGAGGAGGGCAAGCTCTCCTTTATGGACCGGATCGCCGACCATCTGCCGGAATTCGCACAGCGCGGCAAGGGCGAGATCACCCTGCACCAGGTGATGACGCATCAGGGCGGGTTTCCGTCGGGCGACGTGACCCGCGAGACCTGGACCGACCATGCCCGGATGCGGGCCGAGGTGTGCGACTTTTCGCTCGACTGGACGCCGGGGACGCGGCTGCAATACCACCCGCGCGCGGCGCATCTGACCCAGGCGATGGTGATCGAGGCGGTGACCGGCGAGGATTACCGCGACGCGATCCGCGAGCGGGTGTTGGCGCCTCTGGGTCTGGCGGGCGACGTGTTCGTCGGCGTGCCGGCGGCCGCGCAGGGGCGCTGCGCCGACACCTATGCCGCCGAGGCGCGCGACAACTCGGCCGAATTCAAGGCTGCCGGGATGCCGAGCGGCGGCGGCTATGCGACGGCGCGCGGCATGGCGGCGTTCTACCAGATGCTGCTCGGCGGCGGCCGGCTTGGCGCGGTGCGGCTGCTGTCGCCGCGGCTCGTCGGCTATGTCACAAAGAGCCACACCGGCGAGCGCGGCGACGACGCGATGGGCGGCATCCCGATGCATCGCGGGCTGGGACCCCATGTCCGCGGCGAGAGCGACCGCATCCGCGGGCTCGGCACGATCGCGGCGCCCCAGACGTTCGGGCATGGCGGCGCCGGGACGTCGTACTCCTGGGCGGACCCGACGAGCGGGGTGTCGTTCACCTACGTCACCAACTTCGTCCAGCCCGACCCATGGCATTCGGCACGGCTCGACCGGGTCGCCAACCTCGTCCACGCCGCGATCGACTGACATGCGGCTCCCGTTTTCGTCATTCCCGCGAAAGCGGGAACCCAGAGCCCGCCCCTGGACCTCCGCTTGCGCGGGGGCGACGATGGATTGAGCGATGGCGCCGCGGGTCGAGCCGGTCCATTCCGATGAGGTGCCGCCGGCGCGCGCCGATGTCGTCATCGTCGGCGGCGGGATCATCGGCGTCAGTGCTGCGCTGTTCCTCGCCGAAAAGGGCGTGTCGGTGGCGCTGTGCGAGAAAGGCCACATCGCCGGCGAGCAGTCGAGCCGCAATTGGGGCTGGTGCCGCAAGATGGGGCGCGACCCGCGCGAATTGCCGCTGATCATCGAGAGTCTGCAGCTGTGGCAGGGGATGAACGAGCGGGTCGAGGCCGAAACCGGGTTTCGCCGGCCCGGCATCATGTATTTGGCCGAAAACGCGGCCGAACTCGGCCAGCTCGAATCCTGGCTCGATCACGCGCGCCAGTATCAGCTCGACACGCGCCTGTTGACCCGCACCGAGGCGGTCGAGCTGATGCCGGGGCTGACCGGCGACTGGGCCGGCGGCCTGTTCACGGCGAGCGACGGCAAGGCCGAGCCGCAGCGCGCAGCACCCGCGATCGCCGAGGCGGCGCGGCGCAAGGGTGCTGCGATCGTGACCCGATGCGCGGTGCGCGGCATCGAAACCTCCGGCGGGCGCGTCGCCGGTGTGGTGACGGAGAAGGGGCGGATTCTCTGCGCCAGCGTCGTGCTCGCCGGGGGTGCCTGGTCGCGCCTCTTTTGCGGCAATCTCGGCATCGAATTGCCGCAGCTGAAGGTGCTGGCCTCGGTCATGCGCACCGAGCCGCTGTCGGGCGGCCCGGAAATCTCGGCCTCGGGCGGGTTGTTCGGCATCCGCAAGCGGATGGACGGCGGCTACACCGTGGCGACGTTGGGGGTAAGGACGATCGATCTCGTCCCCGACAATTTGAGGCTGTTCCTGCCGTACCTGCCGGCGGTGCGGCTGCACTGGAAAAAGCTGCGCTTTCGGGTCGGCCGCCGTTGGGTCGAGGAATGGCGGATGCCTCGCCGCTGGGGTTTGGACGAGGCGACGCCGTTCGAGGCTGTGCGGGTGCTCGATCCCGAGCCTGATCCCTATGTCCTCGACCGCGCGCAGCGCGCTGTTGGGCAGGCCTTTCCGCTGTTCCGCAACGTCGCCGTCGCGGAG
>DATKHX010000073.1:0-4653 GCA_035510075.1 Allostellaceae bacterium | reverse complement strand
CAGCCGGCCGCCGCCCGGAAAGCGCGTCGCCTCGATAAACAGGATGTCACCGCCGACCGGGGTCCAGGCGAGACCGGTGGCGACACCCGGCACGCTGGTGCGCATCGCCACCTCGCCCTCGAAGCGCGGCGGGCCGAGGATTTCGCCGAGATCTCCCGGCTCGATGCGGACGTGCTGCGCCGTGCGTTCGGCAACCCGCATCGCCGCACTGCGAAAAGCCGCCCCGATCTCGCGCTCGAGCTGGCGCACGCCGGCTTCGCGGGTGTAGTCGCGGATGATCGCACGGATCGCGTCGTCGGTGATCTCGGCCTGCTCCGCCGTCAGGCCATTGGCCTTGAGCTGGCGGGCGACCAGATAGCGGCGGGCGATCTCGAATTTTTCGTCCTCGACATAGCCGGGCAGATCGATCACCTCCATGCGGTCGCGCAGCGGGCCCGGAACGGTGTCGAGGACATTGGCCGTGGTGATGAACATGACCCGCGACAGGTCGAACGGCACCCCCAAATAATTGTCGCGAAAGGTCGAGTTCTGCTCGGGATCGAGGACTTCGAGTAGGGCCGAGGCCGGATCGCCCTGAATGCCGCGGCCGAGCTTGTCGATTTCGTCCAGCATCATTACGCAGTCGCGCGAGCCGGCCCGGCGGATGCCCTGGATGATATTGCCCGGCAAGGCCCCGATATAGGTCCGCCGGTGGCCGCGAATCTCGGCCTCGTCGTGGGTCCCGCCGAGGCTGACGCGGACGAATTTGCGGCCGGTGGCGCGGGCGATGCTCTGCCCGAGCGAGGTCTTGCCGACGCCGGGCGGCCCGACAAAGCACAGGATCGGGCTGCGGCCCTCCGGGTTCAGCTGGTGGATCGCCAGATTTTCCAGAATGCGGCGCTTGACCTTGGCCAGCCCGAAATGGTCGGCGTCGAGGGTGCGGCGCGCCTCGGCGATGTCGATCGGCTTGCCCGACTCGACCGACCACGGCAGCTCGATCAGCCATTCGAGATAGGTGCGCGCCATCGAATATTCGCCGGCGGCCTCGGGCATCCGCTCGAGCCGGGCAAGCTCGCGTTTGGCATGTTCCTCGACCTCGGCCGGCATCTTGGCCTCGGCGATCTTTCGGGAGAGCTCGGCGATCTCCTGGCTCTTGGCGTCGTCGCCCTCGCCCAATTCCTTCTGGATCGTCTTCATCTGCTCGCGCAGCAGGAATTCGCGCTGCCGGTCGTCGATCTTTTCCTTGGTCTGCTCGCTGATCTGGCGCGACAGGCGAAGCACCTCGATGCGGTAGACCAGCATCGCCGACACCCGGTCGAGCCGGCTTTCGATGTCGGTGGTTTCGAGGATCTCCTGCTTCTCGGCCGGGGTGATGTCCATAAAGCTGGCGATCAGATCGGCGAGCGCCGCCGCCGAGGCGGCCGACTGGACCGCGTTGACCAGCTCGACCGGCGTTTGCGGCAACAGCTGCAATACCTCGACCGCCTGATTGCGCAGATTGAGCATCCGCGCCTCGATGTTCTTGGTGCTGACCTCGGGCTCGGCGACGCGCTCGACCCGCGCCACCAGGAACGGGTAGCCGTCGAGAAAATCGAGGATGCGAAAGCGCCGCTCGCCCTGGCTGATCACGTGATGCTGCCCGTCGGGGCTCGTCACATAGCGCAACACGTTGGCCTCGGTGCCCATCCGGTGCAGGTCGACCGCGATCGGGTCCTCGGTCGCCGGATCGCGCTGCAGCACCAGGCCGATCGGGCGGTTCAACCGGATCGCCGCCTGCGCCGCCGCGATCGAGCGCTGGCGGCCGAGGGTGACCGGCAACACCGTGCCGGGAAACAGCACAAAGCTCCGCGTCGGGATCAGGATCAGGGCATCGGCGGGCAGCGCCGGGATCCCGGCCAGCGTCTGCTCGATCGTGCCGGAGGGTGGGGGGGCGGTGGCTTCCGCGGTGCGCAGCTCGTGTTCTTCTAGGGGCATGCCGAAAAATTCCTTGGCGAGGGTCGCAATGGCGGGTGCGAGCAAGTCACAGCTTGTGCAGCTGCACCATCAGGCAGCCATTGGCGAGGTGCCGTCCGGAAATCTCAAATCGGGCCGGCGGCAGTTCAATCCGCCGTTGAAAGTGGCCATGCGGAATCTCCAAACGATGAATCCGCGCCTTCGCCATTTCCGGCGGCAGCGGGCGCTCGCCACTGACCATCAGCACGCCGGCGCTCATCGTCACCTCGATTTGGTCGACCTCGACGCCGGGCAGAGCGATCAGGATGGTCAATGTGTCGTCGGTTTCGAAGATGTCGCATGGCGCCTCCCAGTAGGGCGTCGCATGCCCGCGATGAAAAAACTGGCGGTGGAGGCGCTCGGCGCGTTCCATCGCTTCGCAGGCTTGCGCCCACATCAACGCTTCCAGCTTTCGTTCCGGCATCATCGGCTCCGAGCGGGCGCGGCAATGACCGCTCTGCGTCATATAGTCAGTCGAAGCTCGCGGACAGAGGTGTGCATACCACCAATCGCTGATCTGTTGCCGACCCGGGCGAGCCGGCCCGGTTCGCCGATCGGATCGTCATGTCCCGCTCACCGCCTGCGGTTGCCTTCTGACCGCTGAACAGGACCGGGCGGGCGGGGTTCCATGCCGCCTTTCCGCAACGGGTCTAGGCGTCGCGCGCGAAACCGGATATCAGCCTGTAGGAGCATCATTGGCAGGGGCGATCGAGTGGTAGAAATCAGCAAAGAAACCATGGCCTTCGTTGATGGCGTCGCAGCGGAAGCGATGCGGGTCGAGACCCCCTGCGGCGACGGCAACATGGTCTGGCATATCTGGGGCGCCGGCCCGCCGCTCGTCCTGTTCCACGGCGGCTACGGCTCGTGGACGCATTGGATCCGCAACGTGCTGCCGTTAGCGCGCGCGTTCACCGTCATCGCCCCCGACCTGCCGGGGCTCGGCTCCTCGGCGACGCCGCCCGAGCCGCACACCGCCGAGGGCCTTGCGCGGATAGTCGTCGACGGCCTCGACATCGTGCTGCCCCGGCACGAGCGGGTGCACCTCGCCGGGTTTTCGTTTGGCGGGGTGCTGGGTGGGCATGTCGCGGCCCAGCTCGGCGAGCGGGTGCGGGCGTTTACCGTCGTCGGGTCGAACGGGCTCGGGCTGATACGCCAGCCGACGGATCTGAAGCGGGTCCCGGCCGGAGCGCCGGTAGACAAGGCGCTCGCCATCCATCGCCACAATCTCGGTGCGCTGATGATCGCCGATCCGGCAAAGATCGACGAGCTGGCGGTGTACCTTCAATCGACCAATGCGCCGCGCGGCCGGGTCAGGAGCCGACGCTTTTCGCGCGCTGACACGCTGGTGCGCGCCCTGCCGCTCGTCACCGCGCGGCTCGACGGCATCTGGGGTGGGCGCGACGCCACTGCCTATCCCCATCTCGACGAGCGCGCCGACACGCTGCGTTCGTTCCAGCCCGCAGCCCGGTTCGAGGTGATCGCCGGCGCCGGCCACTGGGTGCAATACGAAGCCGCCGACCGCTTCAACCCGCTTCTCGCCGAAATCGTCGCGCAACGCCGGAGTGAATCGCCATGACGACCGACAACTCGACTTCGCTCGCCGGCAAGGTTGCCGTGGTGACCGGCGGCAGCAGCGGCATCGGGGCGGCGAGCGTGCGGCTGCTCGCGGCCGCCGGGGCAAAGGTCGTTGTCGGCTACAACAAGGGCGCCGAGCGTGCGGCGGCGGTCATCGCGGAATTGCCTGGGGACGGCCACAAGGCGATGTATCTGCCGCTCGAGGACACCGCTCAGATCCGCAAGGCGGCGGCTGCGGTCAGGGAGGAGCTCGGCCGCGCCGATATCCTCATTAATTCCGCCGGTTTTACCCGGATGGTGCCGCATCACGACCTCGAAGCGCTCGACGACGATTTGATCGACGCGGTGCTGACCGCCAATGTGCGTGGGCCGTTCGCGACGATCCGCGCCTTCGCCCCGCTGCTGCGCCAATCGGGTGACGGCGTCATCGTCAACATCTCCTCGGGTGCAGCACAGCACGGCACCGGCAGCTCGATCATCTACGGCGCCTCGAAGGCCGCGCTCAACACGATGAGCATGGCGTTGGCGCGCGTGCTCGGCCCGGAAATCCGCGTCGTCATCGTGGCGCCGGGAATGGTTCACACCGGCTTCGTGCCCGGCCGCACCGAGGAAATGATGGCCGCGGCGGCAATGGCCACGCCGCTAAAGCGCGCGATCGAAGTGCATGACGTGGCGCTCGCGGTGATGGCGAGCATCACCCACCTGACGCACACGACCGGTTCGATCATCACCGTCGATGCCGGCCGTCACCTGTAGATTGCAGCCTTGCGGGACCGATCGAGGGTGAATCTCGCCGCAAAGCGTCACATATCTCGCGCAACGGGGCCGCCGCGGAACCGACCCTGACTAGGTGAAGAGCGCGTCACCCTCGAGAAGAGGTGCTATGGGCACGATTACGCGTCAACGCGACATCATCGACCGCCGGATGGTGGCCGAGGAATTGTCAGCCGCTGCGCGTTCGGCCAAGGCGCCGAGCCTCGAACGCGCCCCGCTGGCGGCCCCGTTGAAGACCGCGCTCGCCAATGGCCGGGCCGAGATCCGGCGCCGCTTTGACGAAAGCGGCGACGGCGCCGCGGTCATGCGCGAGCAGTGTTTTTTAGTGGACCA
>DATKHX010000072.1:0-5908 GCA_035510075.1 Allostellaceae bacterium | reverse complement strand
CGGCAGAGCTCGCTTACGCCAGCCGCGAAGTGGACACGATCGAGATCAACGGAACCCATTATTCGCTTCAGCGGCCCGCCTCTTTCGCACGCTGGCGCGACGAGACCCCGGATGGCTTTGTCTTCGCCGTCAAGGGGAGCCGGTTCGTCACTCATCTGAAGCAGCTGCGCGGCGTCGAGACGCCGCTCGCCAATTTTTTCGCGTCCGGCGTGTTGCGGCTCGAGGAGAAGCTGGGCCCGCTCCTGTGGCAGTTTTCCCCGCGCTTCCGCTTTGATCGCGAGCGCCTCGAAACATTTTTCGCGTTGCTGCCGAGAGATACCGAGGCGGCCGCATCTCTCGCCGGGCATCACGACCAGCGGCTCGCCGGCCGGGCCTGGACCCGCACCGATCGCAAGCGGTCGTTGCGGCATGCGATCGAGATCCGCCATCAAAGCTTTCTCGACCCCGATTTCATAGCACTGCTGCGCCGGCACAGCGTGGCGCTGGTCTTTGCCGATTCGGTCGAATGGCCCTATGCCGAGGACTTGACCGCTGATTTTGTCTATCTGCGCCTGCACGGGTCGGAAGAACTTTATGCGAGCGGCTACTCGGACCAAGCCCTCGACCGGTGGGCAGCCCGGGTCAAGCTGTGGGCCAAAGGGTTGCAGCCCGATGACGCGCAGTTGATCGCCCCTGACGAAAAGCCGCCGCAGCACCTCGCTCGCGACGTCTTTGTCTATTTCGACAATGACGCCAAAGTCCGCGCGCCGGCCGACGCCCACTCGCTGATGGCAAAGATGGCGCCACCCTGAGCACTTCCCCGCGCCCTTTCCGTCTCGGGCAGTCCTGAGAGGGTCGTCGGGCCGGCGCGGGGATGAAGGCGTGAAGGCAGCGTGTTGCATTTGCCCGCCGGCTGCGCGAGCCTCCCGACAGCCCGAAACGCCGCGTGGAGGCCCGTGCCATGACGACCCGCCCGCCCGCCGAGATCGGCATGCCGCTCGACGAGGTCGACACTCCCGCCCTGATCGTCGATCTCGACGCGTTCGAGCGTAATCTCGATCGGCTGCCGCAGCGCATATCGGGCAGCGCCGTGCGCCTGCGGCCGCACGCCAAGACCCACAAATGCCCGGTCATCGCGTTGCAGCAGGTGGCGCGCGGCGCCGTCGGCGTCTGCGTGCAAAAGGTCGGCGAGGCCGAGGCGATGGTCTATGGCGGGGTCCGCGACGTGCTCGTCACCAACGAGATCGTCGGCCATCAGAAACTGCGGCGGCTGATGGCGCTGGCCCATGTCGCGCGGGTCGGGGTGTGCGCCGACGATTTGGGCCAGGTCGACGCGCTCGACCTCGCCGCCGGCGAAGCCGGGGTGACGATGCCGGTCTATGTCGAGGTCAACATGGGCGGCAACCGCTGCGGCGTCGAGCCGGCCGCACCGGCGCTCGACCTCGCCCGCCACGTCGCCGACAAGCCGCATCTGACATTCGCTGGGCTCCAGGCCTATCACGGCTCGGCCCAGCATCTGCGCGGGTGGGAGGAGCGTCGCACGGCGATCGCCCAGGCCGCCGACAAGGCCGGCCATACCCGCGACCTGCTCGAACAGAACGGCATTCCGTGCCCGGTCGTGACCGGCGCCGGCACCGGCACTTTCGAATTCGAGACCGGCAGCGGTGTCTACACCGAATTGCAATGCGGCTCCTACATCTTCATGGATGCCGATTACGGCCGCAATCTCGACCCCGACGGCGCGCCGACCAAGGCGTTCGAGCCGAGCCTCTTCGTTTGGGCCACAGTCATGAGCCGCCCCACGCAAGAGCGCGCGATCGTCGACGCCGGGCTGAAGGCGCTGGCCTTCGATTCCGGCCCGCCATTGGTGTGGGACGAGCCTGCCGCGACCTACGAGCGCGCCTCCGACGAGCACGGCCGGCTCGCCGTCACATCCGCCACCAACCGCCTCCACATCGGCGACAAGATCCGCCTCATCCCCGGTCATTGCGATCCGACCGTCAACCTCTACGATTGGTATGTGGGCATCCGTAAGAACCGCGTCGAAGCCCTCTGGCCGATCACCGCTCGCGGTGCGGTGTATTGACGGACGGCAGCGATCGTATCGTCTCGGGTCTTTGAACGAGCCGGGGGTGGTGCGGACGGCGGGACTCGAACCCGCATTCTCCTTCGAGAAGCAGATTTTCGTACCACTTCGGCTTTCGCCGCCGCCTCACAGGCGTTCGTGGTCCGGACTATCCCTTCGCCATAGCCTTGCGACCGTAGGCGCCGCCCGTCTAGTCTCTACACCTTCCCCCGAAAGGGGCTTGGCTCGGGATCGGCATAGGTCGAACCCTTAGCTTTCCCCGACTTTGAGCGGTTCTGCTCCACGGGTTTCCCCGAGGGCACTCCATTGAAGTCTGCTGCGTCTACCGATTTCGCCACGTCCGCGTTCGCCCCGATCCTCTCCGTCGTGCTACAGATATCTCACAGCCTATCTCACCGCGATCGGGGGCGGTCGAGGCGCCGAAGCTTGGCGATCTCGCGC
Organism: Allostellaceae bacterium; assembly: GCA_035510075.1. Classification (GTDB taxonomy): domain Bacteria; phylum Pseudomonadota; class Alphaproteobacteria; order ATCC43930; family CGMCC-115725; genus AP-15. Next base: position 3,402 of record DATKHX010000072.1, on the reverse strand, counting down.
TCCCAGTCGTGCGCCGTCGCGTACACCTCGATCCCGACCAGACAGCCCGGCAGCTCGGTAAAGAGCGCCGCAAGCGGCGTCGCCGAATCGTGCAACGGAGCCTCACTACTGCCGATGCACAACCCCATGCACCTGAACCACTGCGGCGTCGCCTATTCCTCGAGCGCCGCTTTGGCCAGGTCCGGCCCGATCCTAGCAAACTGTTTCCTGGATGGCTCCCGTCTGCCGGTGTTGTCGACAATCCAACTTTGGCACACGGATGCCGTGAGGGCCATCCACCCCAGCAAGCCCGGCCACAGCGATCTCCGGTTGCATCAGACCGAATTTGCGGAACCGGAGCCTTGGATCGAGCCCGGGCAAGGGGTAGTTCAGATTGTTCCGGAGTTGGCAGAAGTCTACTAAGGTTGCAGCGATTTCTCAACCGACAGCCTTGCAGCGGCCCCGGGAATGCCGGCCGAGGGCTCGCCACAACCTCCTCCATTCAAAATGGCCGCAGGTGCTATTGTGGGGGGATTGCGTGTGAACCCCATCCGAGGAGAACGAACGTGGCGAAGCCGAGCTATCAATCAGCGCTGATCGTCGGCGCCGGCCGCGGCCTCAGCGCCTCCCTCGCACGGCTATTTGCCGGCGAGGGCATGCGCCTGGCGTTGGCTGCGCGCGATGCGCAGAAGCTGGCGCCGTTGTGCGCCGAGACCGGGGCCAAGGCCTTTGCCTGCGATGCCGTAGACCCGGCCCAGGTGGCGAAGATGTTCGCCGCGGTCGAGGGTGCGATCGGCGCGCCGGAGGTCGTCGTCTACAACGCCAGCGCCCGCGCCCGCGGCCCGCTCGCCGAGCTGGTGCCGGCCGAGGTCGAGCGCGCGATCATGGTCAGCGCCTTTGGCGGGTTTCTCGTGGCGCGCGAGGCGGTCGCCCGGATGCAGCCGAAGGGCCATGGTGCCGTGCTGTTCACCGGCGCCTCGGCGAGTGTCAAGGGCTATCCGCTGTCGGCGCCGTTCGCAATGGGCAAGTTCGCGTTGCGCGGGCTGGCGCAAAGCATGGCGCGCGAGCTCGCGCCGCAAGGCATCCACGTCGCCCACTTCGTCATCGACGGGGGGATCCGCAACCCGGGCCGGGTCGAGCCCGCCGACAAGCCCGACAGCATGCTCGACCCCGACGCGATCGCCGCGACCTATCTCGCCGTGCTGGACCAGCCGCGATCGGCCTGGACCTGGGAGGTCGAGCTGCGTCCCTGGGTCGAGCGCTTCTGAGGGCTGCCCGGGGCCCGTACTCCTGTCGCGGCCGCCGCCTCGGGCTCTGGGCAATCCGGCGGCATTGGGCAGGTGCGGATTTTGCGCGCCCGTTAGAGACGACGATGTTCGAAGCCGAAGCCCGGTGGCTGCGTGCCGCGCTCGACCGGTATGCCCCGGAGCGGCTCTCGCCATTGCTCAATCTCGGCAGCAGCACGGCGATGTTCCGCGAGCAGGTCCAGCCCTGGACCGAGGAACGCCTGTTCCGCCCGCTGCGCGCCCGCGGCGTCCAGATCGTCCACGTCGATCGCCGCGACGAGCCGGGGATCGACCTCCACGCCGATCTGACCGATCCCGCCGACCTGCCGCGGCTGTGGGCGCTTCGGCCGCGGGCGCTGTTGTGCTGCAATCTGTTGGAGCACGTGACCGAGCCGGGCCGGCTCGCCCGCCACTGCATCGACATCCTGCCGAAATCGGGGCTCGCTTTTGTCACGGTGCCGTTCAGCTATCCCTATCACCGCGACCCGATCGACACGATGTACCGGCCAAGCCCGCCGCAATTGGCGGCGCTGTTCGCCGGCGCGCGCCTCCTCGACAGCGCGATCATAGGCGCCGGCCTGTCGTATCGCGACGATGTTCGCCGACGGCCGTGGATTTTGCTGCGCCATGTCGCCCGCTTTCCCGCACCCTTCGTGTCGTGGGACAAATGGAAGCGTTCGATGACGAAACTCTATTGGCTCGCCGCCGAGTACCGCATCACCTGCGCCGTGTTCGAGAAGCGATAGACCGGGAGCTCGCCACGCGCGCGAGCAGCCTGCTCGCCGCCGCGTGCTTTGCCGCGAACATGCGATCAGGCGTTGTTCCGGCGCGGCGGGGATCGTTAAAATCGGCCGATGCGGGTTTTGTACCACACGTTGCTCTCCCCGGCCGCGCGTAAGGTGCGCATCGTGCTGCGGGAAAAGAACCTCGATTTCACCTTGAAAGCCGAGAAGACCTGGGAACGGCGGCCGGAATTTCTCGCGCTCAACCCGGCGGGCGAGGTCCCGGTGCTGATCGAGCCCGATGGCACCGTGCTCGCCGACGCCGCCGCGATCGTCGAATATCTCGACGAGGTCTATCGCGAAAAGATGCTGATCGGGATCAACCCGATCGACCGCGCCGAGGTGCGGCGGCTGACCGCCTGGTTCGACGTCAAGATGAACCTCGAAGTCACCGAGAACCTGCTCGGCGAAAAGCTGATGAAGCGCTATCTCGGCCACGGGCAGCCCAACTCGCGCGCGATTCGCGCCGGGCACGCCAATTTGCCGCATCATCTCGAATACATCGGCTATCTGATCGAGCGCCGGCGCTGGCTCGCCGGCGACCATTTCTCGATCGCCGACATCACCGCGGCCGCCCAACTGTCGAGCCTCGACTATTTGGGCGACGTTCCCTGGGACGACCACGAGCCGGCCAAGGAGTGGTACGCGCGGATCAAGTCGCGCCCGAGCTTCCGGCCGATCCTGGCTGACCATCTGCCGGGCGTGCCGCCGCCGCCGCATTACGTCGATCTCGATTTCTGAGCGCCGTGCCGCTGCTGCCCTCAGGGCTGCTGCCCTCAGGGCACCTTTTCGTGCGGTGTCGTTGCCACGAGCGCCGCGCGCGACGACGCAATCTCGATCGGGCGAGCCTTCATGCTTCGCTGCGCTCGCAATGAGACTATCCGAGGTGCGGGTTAGATGTCCTCGAAACCGGCGCCAGCCTAATACGAGTAATCGGCGAAGACCGGGTCGATCTCGCCGTGCCAGCGGGTGCGGAAGTCTTCGAGCAATTCCTCGGCCGGGGTTCGGCCGGAGCCGGCGATCGCGAAGAGCGGGTCGAGAAAATGCGTCTCGTCCTCGCCAAACGCGCTGCGCCGCGCGCGGCGGTGCAGCCCCTCGCGGGCGATGTCGAGCATTTCGAGCGCCACGTCGCGCAAGGCGCGGCTGCGCAAGGGTGTGGCCAGGCCGAGCCGCGGCACATCGCGGCGCATCGCCTCGCGCTCCTCCGCGGTCCAGTCGGCGACGAGATCGGCGGCCGCGTCCAGTGCGGTGCCGTCGTATAGAATGCCGACCCACAAGGCCGGCAGCGCGCACAGCCGTCGCCACGGCCCGCCATCGGCGCCGCGCATTTCGAGAAACGTCTTCAGCCGGACTTC
>DATKHX010000071.1:0-6401 GCA_035510075.1 Allostellaceae bacterium | reverse complement strand
GTCGGCCGGGGGCGGCGGGAAGGGCATGCGCATCGCCCATAACGACGCCGAGGTGCGGGAGGGGTTTGGGAGTGCCGCGAGCGAGGCCAGATCGAGCTTTGCCGACGATCGCATCTTTATCGAGAAATATATCGAGGAGCCGCGCCACATCGAAATTCAGGTGCTGGGCGACGCGCACGGCAACATCGTCTATCTCGGCGAGCGCGAGTGCTCGATCCAGCGGCGGCACCAGAAGGTCGTCGAGGAGGCGCCGAGCCCGTTTCTCGACGACGCCACGCGCGCGGCGATGGGGGGCCAAGCGGTGGCCTTGGCCCGCGCCGTCGATTACCGCTCGGCCGGAACCGTCGAGTTCATCGTCGACCGCGAGCGCAATTTCTACTTTCTCGAGATGAACACGCGGCTGCAGGTCGAGCATCCGGTGACCGAGCTGGTGACCGGGCTCGATCTCGTCGAATTGATGCTGCGGATCGCCGCCGGCGAGAAGCTGCCCTTTGCGCAGGAAGACGTGCGGCTCGACGGCTGGGCGATCGAGGCGCGCGTTTACGCCGAAGACCCGACGCGTGGTTTTCTGCCGTCGACGGGCCGGCTCGTCCGCTACCTGCCTGCGTCAGGGGAAGGTGTGCGGCTCGACGACGGGGTCTACGAAGGTGCCGAGATCAGCGTCTACTACGACCCGATGATCGCGAAGCTCGCGGTCCACGGCCCCGACCGCGATGCCGCTGTCGACCGGCTGCGCGATGCGCTCGACGGATTTTACATCGCGGGCCTGCAGCACAATGTCGCGTTCCTTGCGGCGGTTGCCGGCAATGAGCGGTTTCGCGCCGGCCGGCTGTCCACCGATTTCATCGCCGAGGAGTTCCCGGGCGGGTTCGCGCCGCCGGTCGGGTTTGTCGAGGCGGATCGAGTGATCCTGCTAGCCGCCGTGCTCGCCGGCCGCCGCATCCGCGAGCGCGAGGAGGCGATCGAAGGCCGGCTCGCCCGTGTGCGCGACGCTATCGCCGACGACTGGGCGATCCTGCTCGACGGCTCGTCGCACGCGGTTTCGATAACCGCGGAGAGCGTCGGTTACGCGGTCGAAATCGGCGGCAAGCGTCTGAACGCGACGACGGATTGGCAGCCGGGTCAGGTGTTGTTGCGGGTCCGCATCGGCGCCGAGACCGCGACGGTCCAGGTCGAGCGGCTGTCGGCTTTGGAATTCCGCCTCGTGCATCGCGGCGTCGTGCGCCGGGCATTAGTGCTGTCTCCGCGCGCAGCCGAACTGTTGGCGCTGATGCCGCAAAAGAAGCTGCCCGACACCTCGCGCCTCCTGCTCTCGCCGATGCCGGGGCTGTTGTCTTCGCTGGCGGTGACCCAAGGTCAGGAGGTCAAGGCCGGCGAGGCGCTCGCCACGGTCGAGGCGATGAAGATGGAAAATGTGCTGCGCGCCGAGCGTGACGGCCGCATCGCCGCGATCCGCGTCAAGCCCGGCGACAGCCTCGCCGTCGACGAGGTGATCCTCGAATTCGAGTAGCCCCCGCCGATCCGCGCGGCGAAATGCCGGGGCGCGCGGCCATTCTCGCCGGGCGGAAGCCCGCCGTAAAGCGCCCTGGGCGCGCGGCGACGACATGGTAGCGCGCCGCAGCCACGAGCAGCGGCCGGCGCGGGGCGGCTGGCGTCGGTCGGATCGCTTTTCTTGCCGCGCACCGCTTGTTGACGCGGGGCCGCCCCTATTCTAAAAGCTGCCCATGATTTGCGCACACCGAAACCTGATGCCGACCATCGCCTCGCGCGGCGTTGCCGTGGGCCCCGAGGGTATGCGCGCGCGCTGAAATACGACTAACACGCGACCATGCGGGGCCCCGCCGATCCGGTTGGGGCCCTTTCTTTTTTGGGCCTCTCTCGGCCATCGGCGGTAGCCCGCGGCGAAAACAGAGAGCCATATATGAAACGGGTCGATCGAGCCGATCGTATTCGCCGCGCCGCACGGTCCGGCATCGGGTTGGAGCTGCGGGCCACGATGGCACTCGCCGCACCGCTCGCCGCCGCCAATCTCGCGCAGATGGCGATGGGCGTCACCAATACCGTGATGGTCGGGCGGCTCGGGGCCGCACCGCTCGCCGCCGCCGGGCTCGGCGGAATGCTCTATTTCACCGGCGGCATCATGCTGCAAGGGATCCTCTTTGCCGTGGCGCCCTTAGCCGCGCATGCGCTGGGCGCCGGCGATCGGAGTGCCGCGGGCGGGATCGGCGGCGCCGGGCTGGCGCTTGCCGCGGTGTTGGCGCTGCCTTTTGTCGCCGCCCTGACGGGCTTGGATCGCCTGCTCCTGGCGCTGGGCTACGATGCCGGGCTGGCCGCCGAAATCGGCCGCTATCTGCGGGCGCTCGCCTGGAGCGCGCCGGCTTTTCTCGGTTTTGCGGTGTTGCGCAGCCTACTCGCGGCGCTGTCGCACGCGCGCGCGGTGATGGCGGTGCTCGTCCTCGGCATCGCGAGCAATGCGGTACTGAATTGGTCGATGATTTTCGGCCATCTAGGTGCGCCGGCACTCGGCGTGCCGGGTTCGGGTTATGCGAGCTCCATAAACCAGTGGCTGATGCTGGCGGGCCTCGCGTTTTGCACCCGCATGATGCCCGGCGTTGCGGGTTTGGGCGTGCTGCGCCGCACCTTCGCCCCGAGCCGGGCCGAGATCGCGGGCATCCTTCGTCTCGGCCTTCCGATCGGCGCGATCAGGGGGATCGAGGCCGGTGTTTTTCTTGCCGCCGGCGTCTTGATGGGCCTGCTCGGCGCTGCGGCGCTTGGTGCGCACCAGCTCGTCATCAATTGCGCCAGCATCAGCTTTATGGTCCCGCTTGGCCTCAGCCAGGCCGCGACGGTGCGGGTCGCCTACCAGCTCGGCGCCGGCCGTGCGCTCGCCGCGCGCCGCGCCGGATTTCTGGCATTGGCGCTCGGGATCGGGTTCATGGGCGCGGCGGGGATCGTGCTGTGGGCTTTTCCGCAGACGATCATCGCCGCATACCTCGACATCGCCGACCCCGCCAACCACCGGACCGTCGAGATCGCGCGGCACCTGATCCTGATTGCAGCGCTGTTCCAGGTGTTCGACGGGATGCAGGTGATCGCTGCCGGCGCATTGCGCGGGTACAAGGACACCTTGGTCCCGTTGCTGCTGGCGACCCTCGGGTATTGGGGAGCGGGTTTCGCCGGCGGCTGGATGCTCGCCTTCCCGCTCGGCTATGGGGCGGTGGGCCTGTGGTGGGGCCTTGCGCTTGGGCTCGCGGTCGTCGCCGTGCTGCTGACGTTGCGTCTTTATCTGCTGGCGCGGCCGGTCAGCCGCGGCGCCGAGGTCGTGGCCGCGTAACCGAAATCTCGGCTTGGAAAAGGACGTCATTCCGGGATGCCTCGTCGTCGTCGGCTTGGCCGTGCTCGATTGCCGGAAGCCCGGCGATAAACTACCGTGGCTTTCTGCGGCTTCCTTTGTGGCGGGACGGGAACGATGATGGTCACCGACAAGATCTGGCCGGCGCTCGACTATAGCCGAGTGCCGTACCGCCTCTACCACGACGCCGAAATCTACGAGCGCGAGCAGCGGCGGATCTTTCAGGGGCCGGTGTGGAATTACCTCGGCCTCGACGCCGAGATCCCCAATTCAGGCGACTTCCGCGCCACCTGGGTCGGCGAGACGCCGGTCGTCTTCAACCGCGACGAAAACGGCGCCGTCCGCGCCTTTGTCAACCGCTGCGCCCATCGCGGTGCGATGGTGCGGCGCGAGCTTTCCGGCAATGCCAAGGAGCATATCTGCATTTATCACCAATGGTGCTACGGGCTCGACGGGCATCTCAACGCGATCCCGTTCCGCCGCGGCATCCGCGGCAAGGGCGGGCTTGATCCCAGCTTCGACATGGGGGCGCACGGCCTGCGTCCGTTGCGGGTCGGCACCGTCGGCGGCGCGGTCTTCGGCACCCTCGCCGAGGATGCCGAACCGCTCGCGGATTTTCTCGGGGCCCCGATCGTCGCCCAGATCGAGCGGCTGTTTGCCCGGCCCGTCCGGGTGCTCGGCTACAACCGTCAGCGAATCTACGCCAACTGGAAGCTCTACGCCGAAAACACCCGCGACAATTACCATGCCAGCCTGTTGCACGAGTTTTTGCTGACCTTTGGGCTCGACCGCTCGACGCAGAAGGGCGGCGTGGCGATGGACGGCCGCCACCGCCACAACATCACCTGGGCCGAGGCCGACAGCGATGACGCCGATTTCGCGCACCAGACTTATTCCAGTGCCCGCGTCCGCAACGACTACCTGTCGTTGCAGGAACCCGACCTCGTCGCTTTTCGCCGTGAGCGCGACGACGGTCTCAACCTCGTCGTGACCTCGGTGTTTCCGTCCTCGGTCTTTGTCCAGATCTCGAACAGCCTCGCGGTGCGGCAGATCCGGCCGCGCGGCGTCGACGAGTTCGAGGTGTTCCAGACGATGATCGGCTATGCCGACGACCCGCCCGAGATGACCCGGCATCGGTTGCGCCAGGCCAATCTCGTCGGCCCCGCCGGGCTCGTCTCGATGGAGGATGGCGAGGCGATCGAGATCGCCCACCGCGCCACGAAACCCGATCCCGACCGCAGCTCGGTCATCGAATTGGGCGGCGCCGGGGTCATTTCCGACCGCGACTACCGCGTCACCGACGTTCCGTTGCGCGGGTTTTGGTCATATTACGCCGAATTGCTCGGGATCGAGCCGGCGGGTGCGGTGCGATGACCGCCGACCGCGCCGCAATTCACGATCTTCTCGCCGAATACGGCGGCTTGCTCGACGCGGCGAAGTATGACGAATGGCTCAGCCTGTTCGCCGCCAAGTGCCGCTACAACGTCGTGCCGCGCGAGAACTGGGAGCAGGGCTTGGCGGTCGGCCTGATCTACTGCGACAGCCGCGCGATGCTCGAGGACCGCATCATGGCGTTGCGCGAGGCCAACAAATACAACATTCACAACGACCGCCACCTGATCGGCCTGCCGCGGCTCGTGGGCACCGACGGCCTCGCGATCGAGGCGCCGTTCGCGGTTTACCAGACCGACCAGGAGGGTGCGACGCGCCTCTTCGCAACCGGCCTCTACCGCGACCGCCTGGAATTGGCCGGGACCGCGCTCAAGATCCGCGACAAGCTCGTATTGCTCGACACTTTCGCGGTCCCGACCCTGCTCGCCACCCCGCTTTGAGGTCGGTCGTTTCAAGCAACCCGGTTTACCGGACTGCCGCCAGCGGCAGCAAACGATGAGATTTCGGGCGGATTTCCGCCAGGGCGGTCCTCACCCCAGGCATGGCACCGAACGGATCGTCGTTGGTTATCCCAGGCAGATTTTTCACCGCGCCCATAAACGTCAAAAAAGCTGTGCTGGGGTCGTTGCCGGTCAGGTTGCCGTAGAGCTGGGCGAAGGTTCCATTCGTGCCCAGCTGTGTCAGCCCTTGGGCTATTGTAGTCAGCGAAAAGTTCTGGCTGATCAGCCAGGAAATAAACGCCATGCCGCAGCCGGTGCTATCCGGGTTCTGGTCGGTCGGATCGGTTTGGCTGACAAAGTCGGCCGCGCCGTCGTTGAACCAAGTCGGGGCCGTGGCAAAATCGGCGAGCGCATTGTTGCTGACGCTTGCAGCGCACCAGCGTGAAAGTGCCTCACCGGTGCTGGCGCCGCACAGGTTGCCGCCCATGTTGCATTCGCTCAGCTCAGCCTCGAACAGGCCGCTGACGCGCATCGCATTACCGAACGCCGCGCAGACTTCGAGATTGTTCCCGGTGACATAGTCACACGACGCATGGTCGGCGCCGCCGGTGCCATCGGTATTGCCGCCGAGAGCAAAGATAATCACATTGACGCTGCCGGCGCCCGTGCCGAAAAAGTGGTCGTTGGCCTGTACTACCCGGTCGGCGTCGGCCAGCAGATCTGTCGCATTCTGCTGGGCCGGCTGACCGAGCGTCGGATCGACATAAACGGTTACCCGGCCGCTCGGGCTCGTGCCTACGAGCGTTGCCTGTCCCTGAAAGCTCGGCCAATTTGGTCCCGCACCATTGCCGCCGCTCATCGTCGCCTCCTGCGTTAAACAGCGTTGACAAGATAAGGGCCGCGGCACGGCGGTCGGCGTGAACCAGATCACAGACCAAGGAAGCGAGAGCAAACTATTGCGGAGGAGGGGAGCCGCGGGCACAGGCACGGCAGATCGGTGAAACATGCCCGAACGGCGCCAGAGCCTACCGAGGTTCTTCAACGGTCGGTGGCGTTCTCGCCGAGAAGGGTCAGGATCAGATCGCGCGAGTGCGGCGAAGCGCGGTGCTCCCACAGGAAGATCCCCTGCCAGACGCCGAGCTGGATATGTCCGTCCGTTACCGGGATCGTCAGCTGGGTCTGGGTCAGCATGCTCTTGATGTGCGCCGGCATGTCGT
>DATKHX010000070.1:0-6501 GCA_035510075.1 Allostellaceae bacterium | reverse complement strand
GATCACCGCCGTCGCCCCGGCCGCGATTGCTGCTTCGAGACCGTCGGCGAACGGGAAGAACGCATCGGAGGCGACCACACTACCTTGGGTCGGCGATAAGGATGATCCCGCCGCGCGGCCGATTTCGGCGGCTTTGTCGGCGGCGATCCGCACGCTGTCGACGCGGCTCATCTGGCCCGCTCCAATGCCGACCGTGGCGCCGTTGCGCGCGAACACGATTGCGTTCGATTTGACGTGCTTTACGACGCGGTCGGCGAACAGCAGATCGGCCGTCTCAGCCTCGCTCGGCGCGCGGCGAGTGACGACGCTCAACCCGCCCTCACGGATCGGCGCTCGGTCCCGCTCCTGGACCAGCATTCCGCCTGCGACCGAACGAAAGCCAACGCCCGCGGCGAGCGGGTCAGGCATCGCGCCAGCAACCAAAAGCCGCAGGCCGGCGCGGGAAGCCAGCCTCGCCGCCGCTTCCGCATCGACGCCCGGGGCGATCAGCACCTCGACAAAGAGACGGCCGATCGCTTCGGTAGTAGCCATGTCGAGCGGGCGGTTCAGCGCCACAACCCCGCCAAAGGCGCTGACCGGGTCGCAGGCGAGCGCCCTTTCCCACGCCTCGCGCAATGTCGCGCCGATGGCGACGCCACACGGATTGGCGTGCTTAACGATCGCAACCGCCGGCTCGGCAAATACGGCGACCAGCTCGAAAGCCGCGTCGGCATCGGCGTAGTTATTGTAGGAAAGCTCCTTGCCTTGCAGCTGTCGCGCGGTCGCCACGCCCGGGCGGAGCTCGCCAGTGCGATAGAATGCCGCCCCCTGATGCGGGTTTTCGCCGTAGCGAAGCTGCTGCGCGAGCCGGCCGGCGATGACGAACGTCTCGGGGAGCGCATCGCCTTCGTCGCGCGCCATCCACTCGGAGATCGCCGCATCGTAGGCCGCGGTCATCGCAAAGGCTTTTTGCGCCAGCTCCCGCCGCAACGCGGGGCCGACCGACCCGCCCCCCGTATCCAGCTCGCTCAGCACGCGCCCGTAGTCGTCCGGGTGGGTGACGACGGTTACCGCGTCGTGGTTCTTTGCCGCGGCTCTGATCAGCGCCACACCGCCGATGTCGATGTTTTCGATGCAGCCTTCGCGGCTGGCCCCGGCGGCGACCATCGCGGCAAACGGATAGAGGTTGCACACCAGCAGGTCGATCGGCGCGATCCCGCGCTCGCTCAGAGCGGCGAGATGATCCGGCCGATCGCGGCGCGCCAAGAGTCCGCCATGGATCGCCGGGTGCAGGGTTTTGACCCGCCCGTCGAGAAATTCCGGCATACCGGTCACAGCCGCCACCTCGGTCACCGCAAGCCCCGCCGCGGTCAACGCTTGGGCCGAGCCGCCGGTCGACACGAGCACGACCCCGCGGGCGGCAAGTCCCGCGCCAAAAGCGGCAATTCCGGTCTTGTCGCTGACCGAGATCAGCGCCCGGCGGATCTTCGCCTGCGAGGCGTTCATCGGCGGGGTATAGGGTCGGCGGCGATCGGAGACAAGCTCACTGAAGCTGGCGCGCCTCACGACCGCGAGCAAGCGCCGCCAACAGCAATGCCACGACAACCGCGGCGGCGGCAAGCGCCGGCACGGCGGCGCCGTTCTCCGCCGCCCAGCCGCAGGCCATCAGCAACACATCCGCGGCGATGACCCGCTTGACGACGGCGGCATGGTCGAGCCCGCGGCGGACGGCCTGCTGATAGAAGTGCTGGCGATGCGCCTGCCAGACCCGCTCGCCACGCAGCAGGCGCCGCCCCAAGGTAATGGTCGCGTCGGCGAGGAAATAGAGCGGCAGGATCAGCGCGATCTTCCAGCGGCCGGCCGCCGCGAGGCCGATCAGCAGGTACCCGGTCAAATAGCCGAGCGGCGCGCTGCCGACATCGCCGAGAAAAATCCGGGCGGGCGACCAGTTCCACACCAGAAAGCCCAACGCGGCGCCGAGAAGCGCGGCGGCAAGCAGAGCAACGCTCGGGTCGACGCCGCTTCCGAGTGCGGCAAGTAACAGCAGCCCGCCGCCGATCGCCGCTGCTTCGCTGCCGGCGATGCCGTCGATCCCGTCCATAAAATTGTAGAGGTTGACCCACCACAGCCACAGCAAACCGAGTGCCGTGAAATACGCTGTCGGACCGAGCCACCCGCGGACCGCGTTGTCGGTCTCGGGCAGAGCGAGAAGCCCGATCGCGACCGCCGCTGCCTGCGCCGCCAGCCGGGTCAGCGGCGAAAGGCTGCGCAAATCGTCGATCCAGCAGACTGCCGCCAGCAGGCCCGCCGCGACAGACACGGGGACAACCGCCGAGGTTACCCAGCCGGCGGCAGCAACGCCGAGCCACGCCAGCAGCATCACACCGATGACGGCAATGCCTCCGCCTCGCGGCGTCGGGACCACATGCGAGGAGCGATCGTTTGGCCGATCGAGCGCGCCGCTGCGCCGCAAAACCGGGATCAGCGCCCGCGTGGCTAAACCCGAAAGAAGGCCGCTGGCGGCGACAATGGCAGCGGTCAATGCCACGTTCCCGTTATCGAGGTGGCCCACCCCGGACAAGCTAGTCGCAGGCGGCTTCGTCGTGCTCGCAGCGCAATGCCCAGCGCACATTCGTGCCGCCGGCGGCTGCTGTCCCGCTCAGCACCACCTGTTGGGTCTTTCGCGCCTCGCCCGATCCTAAATAGATGCTCTCACCCAGGGACATTTCGGCGCCGGCGGCGCGCAACCGCCACCGCGCGCCGCTCGGCAGGCGCAGCAGTGCAGCGCTTTCGTCATCGACCAGCGAGGCCTGAACCGAGGGGTGCAAGTGAAAGCGCACCGCGAACTCCGCCCCCGGGCGCCCGCTCAGGCGCTCTTCGCCGCGCAAATCTTCGCCACTGGCGGCAAGGAACAGCTCACGGGTGTAGATCAATCCGAACCGTTCGCGGTAACCGTCGTGGGTCGCCGAGATCCATTGCTGGCCTTCGTGCTCGGCTCGCTCGCAAGAGACCGTGGTCGGCGCACGGTTGAGCACGCCGTCGTCGCGGATCTCGGCCGAATTGGTGTCGGCAACGACGAGCACCGAATGCGCGGCACTCGCCCGGGCCACTCGCGACCAGCTCGATTTCGGACCGCGGTAGCCGCCGCAATTGACGATCACGCGGTCGCGTCCATGGCTCATCTCAAAGGACAGCGCGCCGGCATGGGCGTGCATGTCGAAACCGGGCGGAGGTCGCCTGCCGGTATCGACGAGAACGAGGCTTTTGTCCGCCTGCAGCCGCTCGAAACCCGAATCGGGTGCGTGGGTTGATGAGCGCCCTTTTGTCTCGGATCGAGTGAGGACGAGATCAAGCAAGATCCCATCCTCTTCCAACGAATCATTGAAGAGCGCCAGCCGGCGATCGCCGTGCCGAAACAGCCGCAGCATCGGCGCTGCCCGCGCGATGGCGTCCTCCAACGCCCCGGGCGTTTCAGTCTTCGCCGCGCGAAGCACCTCCCGGATGTCGACCAGGTCCTGCAGAATTTTAAGCTGTACGGACGGGCTGCGCGTGCGATGGCCGCCGTCGGGAAGAATTTGCGCCGGCATCTCGCGTTCCAGCCATCTCAGTGCTCTTGCCAACCGTGCTGCGGAGCCGCCGAGCGCCACGGTCCCGGCAATCAGCCCCTTCAATGCGCGCAGCTTGGCCGGCCCGTCGAGCTCCCACGCCGCGATACGGGCCAGGTGGCGATTCTGGGCGGCCAGGCTCGCGAGCACGGCGCGCTTTAGAGCAGGCTCCTGGCCGCCCCCGACGATTTCTTCGAAATGACTGAGCCACGCAAAAAGACGGGTCGCCAAAACATCGGATCGCCAAGCGACAGAACGGCAACCGATTTCTTCGGACAACCAACTCTGCACCAGCTCTCGGGCCACGTCGCGTGCGGCAGCCCCGGCAGCAATAAGATCGGAAATCCAGTCGAAGCCGTGCCAGCAGGCCAACCACTCCTCCCCGGCGGCGGCCGGGAACCACCGCGGAGACGGGTTGCGCGTCAGGTTCCCCGCGAACTCGATTTCGCCCGCGGCAATTGCTGCACCACGTCGCGGGTCTCCCGGCCAGGCCTGTGCGAGCTTAACCTCGATGCCGAGCGGAACTCGACCGAGCAAAGTGTGACGATAGAGGCGGCTGGCCGCGAGCGAGTGCAGCATGTCGCGGCGCATACGGGTCACGATGCTCAGGCCGTCGCCGTCGCTATGCTCCATGGGCAGTCTGCTGCGCCTATTGCCCGCGACCCCCCTCATCCGCACGCGGGGCGGACACGACGATACCGGCCGCGGACGAGGCGCCGGTTGCGAGAGGCCTGCCAGACGAACGAACGCATACCGCTTGGTAACAAGGAAAACTCAACGCTGCAAGCCGCCGGGGATGTCGTCGTCAGCCGGCAGCTTCACCTTTGGTGAGCCGGGCGCAGAAGAAACCGTCGACCCCGTCATATTCGGCGAGATGGAAAGGCAAGGTCCGCAAATCCCCCTCTGCGGTAATCCAATCGGAACGGCCTCCGACCTCGTCGGCGGTGATCTCTCGGCGTGCGATCGGCGCTCCTGCGCGCATCAACGTTTCGATCCGGCGCGGCCCTTCCTCGGGCTCGAGCGAGCAAGTGCAATAGATGAGCGTTCCACCCGGAACCAGCATGTCGACCGCAGCTCTCAGCAGGTTCTCCTGGACAACGGACAGGCGGGCCACGTCGTCCGGCATCTTTAGATGCGGCACATCGGGATGGCGGCGAATCGCGCCCGTGGTCGTGCACGGAGCGTCGAGCAGCACGCAGTCCACCGGGCGGGCGGGTCGCCACGTCAGAGCGTCCGCGGCGAGCGCTTCGACCGGTAGGCAGAGCCGGCTAAAATTGGCGAGAAGGCGTTCGAGGCGGCGGGACGAGCGGTCGATGGCAATGACCCGCGCACCCGCACTGGCGAGCTGCGCGCTTTTCCCACCGGGCGCCGCACATAAGTCGACAATCTCGCGTCCGGCGACATCCCCGAACAGCCGGGCCGGCAGCGCGGCGGCCGCATCCTGAACCCACCACGCGCCTTCGGCATATCCGGGAAGGGACGTGACCGCCCCTCCAGCCGGCCGCCGCAAAGTGCCGGTCGGCAACAGCATTCCCTGCAGCTTCTCGCACCAAGCCTCGGGATCCGTCCGCAACGTCAAATCGAGGGGCGCCTCTTTCAAATGCGCGTTTGCGATCGCTCGCGCGCTTTCTTCGCCATAAGCGCAGCTCCACGACTGCCACAGCCATTCCGGCGTATTGAGCCGGGCGGCGTCCTGCGCGCCGACCAGCTCGGCGCCTTCGACGCTCAAGCGTCGGAGCACGGCGTTGACGAGCCCCTTGTGCGACAAAAAACCGCGGCCGTGCGCGAGATCGACGCTTGTCGCCACGGCCGCGTGCGGCGGGGTGCGCAGGAACAGGAGCTGCGCGACACCCAGACGCAGGATGTCATGGACCACCGCCGCCCGCGGCGCCAACGGAGTGCTCAGGCATGACGCTATCAGCGCATCAATTTGACCCAGCCGTCGCAGCGCGGTCGCCACCAGGAGGCGCGCGAACGCCCGGTCTCGGCCCGACAGCAGCTGCATCGGCGGGTTGTCGTCGATCGCATCGTCGAGCGGGCGCTTGCGGCGCAGCACCGAACCCATCAGTTCGAGCGCGACGTTCCGGGCGGTCGGCACTTCAGACATTCAAGGTTCTTCTAAACCATGAGAGGGTGAGAAGGGGAGAACGCGAAGACCTTCCACCTGGGAATGTCGACGCCAACATTGTAGCTTGCCAGATGGTTCCGGTCGGCCTTGCCGGATATAACGCGGCAATGGGTCGCTTGAGACTTCTTCGCACATTGCCACATTTTGCTCATGCACGATCCCTCCTCTAAAGCCTCACCCAAAAAGGATACGCAGCGCGCACCGGCGCCCATGCCCGCGCCACCTCCCGAGCCCGCGCCATCCGGGGAAATCGGGGGTCCTAAGGGCCCCGAACCGACGCGGTACGGAGATTGGCAGTACAACGGCCGTTGCACCGATTTTTGACGTGCGCGGCCTCGCACGCTTGGTGTCTCGGCTGCCGCGCTCCGCGGCTTTGCTGCAACGATTTTTGACTGTAGGACGGTTTTGGAATGTAGGACATAGAAGGGCTGTTTTAAGGGCCTGAAAGGCTATTAACTCGATGTGCGTCGCCCTTGGGCCGGCACGCGATGGGTAAGCGCTGCACCTCAGCTGCTACCGGGGATAGACAATTTCTGTCTCATGCGTTATATCGATCCTGCGACCGTTCATTAGTTATTGCGAAGAAGCACCCCTCCGGCCGCAACAAACCCGGCAAACGCATCGATTGGGGATTTTCCCGGCGCTGATGGTGAGTTATGGTCTGGTTGTCTGAGATTCGAATCTCGGGCTGCGGCGTTTTGGTGCAACGGCAGACCAGCCGCGGGGACAATCGGGTTGGGACATCGATGCCCTTTGCACATCCCGATCGCGACGAACCAGTCTCGAACA
>DATKHX010000069.1:0-3466 GCA_035510075.1 Allostellaceae bacterium | reverse complement strand
CCCCGCTATTGGGAATCCTCTTTTCGATTCAGCCTTTTAGAATCATGCTCCGAGAGCGGTTTTCGATCAGATCGAACCACCTGCCCCGGGTCGGTCATTGCGAGCGTAGCAAAGCAATCTCGGGCGGCTGAGGGTCGTTTGGTCGGGATTGCTTCGTCGCGGTGTTCCTCGCAATGACCCTGCGGCTACTTGATCGGTAACCACACTGGTGGTGCGCACCCGACGCTGAGCGAGGTTACCACGATCGGGCTGGATCTGGCCAAGACGGTCTTTCAAGTACACGCGGTCGATGCCGAGGGGACGGCAGTGGTGCGCCGTTCGCTGCGGCGGGCGCAGGTGCTGGTGTATTTTGCCGAGCGGGCGCCTTGCCTGGTCGGGATCGAGGCATGCGCGACGGCGCATTATTGGCACGCGAGATTTCCCGGCTCGGCCATGATGTGCGGTTGATCCCGCCGGCTGGAGCCTGTCCTCGGGCCGGCCCGCGGCCGGACCCGGGGGGCCAAGGCCGATGTGCGGCGCAACATGAACGACCCGGCGGACGCGTCGGCCTTCAGCCCACGGGCTTGTCCCGCGGGGGCGATCGGCGAGGCGGTGAGCCGGCCGGCGATGCGCTTTGTCGCGATCAAGAGCGAGGCGCAGCAGGCGGCGGCCGGCATCCACAAAGCCTGCCCCGGCGCCGGCCGGGGTGCGCGCATCGCCTGAGCGATGATGACGCGGCAGGAGGACTACCGCCCCGTACCGGCGGCGGCCCGAGCGGCTGACGGACGCGGAAGACTTGCGAGGATGAAGACGCGTGATGGCATCCCCGGGTCAAGCCCGAGGACCGGTCGACCGAGGGATCGAGCAAAACCTGCCCGAGGGTGCAACGCGACCCCGCGAGCCTGATCAGGCCTCGATCCACGGAACATCCACGCAACCCATCAGGGCCTGCGGTCAGGCGCCGCGACGACAGGCCGGGCACATGATCGCAGGCGACCTTCTGTGCAGAACCGCCAAAAGCTCTTGCATCACCCAGGGCCATCCACACCTGTCCTCGGGCCGGCCAATGGCCGGACCCGGGGGCTTGGATGGCGAATAGCGGTGGTCACTCGCGAACCGTGTCGATCGTCGGCAGGCGGTAGCGATCGGCGGGGTCGTCCCAGCCTTTGAAATTGGGCCGGCGCTTTTCGGCGAAGGCGGCGCGCGACTCGATCAAGTCGCTTTTGGCGCCGTGCTCGTGCAAGGCTTTAGCGAGGCGCTGCTGATCGGGTGACGGCATGGGCCGCATCTGCCGCATCATGTGGACGGTGTTGACCCGCGAGGCCGGCGGCAAGGTCAGCAGGTGCTCGGCCATCACGACGGCACTCGGGATCAGCTGATCGGGCTCGACGAGGCGGTTCAGAAAGCCGATCTCGTAAAAACGCTCGGCGGTGAAGCGAAACCCCAGCGCCATCTCCATCGCGATCGGGTAAGGCAGGTTCGCGACATGCCCGTGATTGTAGCCGCCGACGAGCCAGCGCTTGGCCTCGGAGACCTCGAACACCGCACCCTTGGCCGCGACGCGCAGATCGGTGCGCTCGACCAGCATGAACCCGCCGCCCATCGCGTAACCGTTGACCGCGGCGATGACCGGCTTTTCGAGCGTCCCGGTCATGAACGGGTCGTCGATGTCGGGGCGGCTGCCGCCCGGCCGTCCGGCGGCGAGCGATTCCTTCATGTCCTCGCCGGCGCAAAAGCCGCGGCCGGTCCCGGTGAAGATCGCGACTTCGACATCGTTCGAACGACGGAATTCGGTCCAGGTCTCGGCGAGCCGGGTGCGCATCTCGCGATTGAGCGCATTCAGCCGTTCGGGCCGGTTCATCCGCACGACGAGGATCTGTCCCAAACGCTCGGTCTCGACGACGGCCATAGGTCTCTTCCCTTCTCCAACGCGTGACGCCGCAGGCCGGGCGAAGCTACCATCCCCGTCCCGGCGACCGCGAGGAGTTCCGTAGCGATGGGTCAACAGATCGAGAAGCTAGCGCAATTCGTCGCGGAGACGCGGTGGGAGGATGTGCCCGAGCCGGTCCAGCATCATGCAAAGCTGACACTCCTCGACACATTGGGGGTGATCCTCGCGGGATCGGCGCGGCCCGAGGTGGCAGGGCTGCGGCAGCGGTTGACGGCCGGGGGAGGCGCCGGGGCAACGGTTTACGCTCAGGGTTGGCCCGCTGCCGATCCGCGCAACGCGGCGTTGCTGAACGGTATTGCCGGGCGCTCGATCGAATTGTGCGAGGGGCTGCGGTTTGTGTCGGGGCAGGCGGCGATGCAGGCTCTGCCCGGGGTATTGGCGGTCGGCGAGCAGGCCGGCAGCACCGGCCGCGACATGCTGACGGCTTTCGTGCTCGGCTACGATGTCGCCGCACGCGTCGCCGGCGGGTTCGCGCCGCGGCCCTTGGCGCACCAGAACGGGCAGGTGTCGCTGCTGGCCGCCGCCGCTGCCGGGGCGCGATTGCGCGGTCTCGACACCGCCGGGATCAGCCTCGCGATGCGGATCGCCACGGTGCTGATGCTGACGCCGAGCTATACGAATGCGGTCGCCGGCGCCACGGCACTCAATGTCGCCGGAGGAATGAGCGGGTTTGCCGCGGCACTGGCGCCGGAATTGGCGCTCGCTGGGTTTGCGGCACAGCCGGATGCGATCGAGGAGACACTGGGCAATCTCGTCGGCGACGGCTTTTCACCTGATCATCTGCTGGATGATCTCGCCTCGGTCTGGCACATCACCCGCAACTATTTCCGGCTCTATGCCTGCTGCAACCCGATCCACCCAGCCCTCGACTGCCTTGCAGCGGCATTAGCCGAGTTGCGCCCGCGCCCCGACGAGATCGAACGCATCGAGGTCGCGACCTACCGCTTTGCCTCGGTCATGCGCAACCCGGAGCCGCCCAACTACTTCGCCTCTAAATATTCGCTGCCGCACGCCGCCGCGGTGATGGCCGTGCGCGGCGGTGCCGGGTTTTCGGCACTCGACGACAGCGCATTGGAGGACCCGGCAATCGCCGCATTGCGCCCCCGAGTTCACGTCAGAGAGGACCCGGCGATGACCGCCGTGGCGCCGCGGCTGCGGCCGGCCCGCGTCACGGTCACGCTGACCGGCGGTCGACACAGCACGCAGTCCCGCGACAGTCATCGCGGCGATTTCCAGCAACCGTTCGCCGAAGCAGAGATCCGCGCCAAATTCCGCGAGCTGGCCGAAGTTGTGCTGACGGCCGAGGGTGCCGCCGAGGTCGAGCGCGCCGCCGACCGCTGCGACGAATGGCAGGATGTCGGCGAGCTGACCCGGTTGCTGCGGCAACACGGCCGCGCCTAAGGTTTGCTTTCGATCCGATCGACCGCCGCCCCGGTCATTGCGAAGCGAAGCAATCTCGAGCGGCTGAGCATCATCCGGCCGGGATTGCTTCGTCGCTGCGCTCCTCGCAATGACAGCGCGTCGACGTGACCGACT
>DATKHX010000068.1:0-3430 GCA_035510075.1 Allostellaceae bacterium | reverse complement strand
CCGTCGATCACGGCGTTGCGCACGGTGCTGACGCGCTGACCGAACAGGCGCATCGATCTCGGAGCCGATCGGCGCTAGCCTCGGCCCTGCGAAAGCAGCCATTCGGGGAGGAACGATGAAGCGCAGCAACGAGCGAATCCTGACGACCCATGTCGGCAGCCTGCCGCGGCCGCCCGACCTGTTGGCGATGATCCAAGCAAAGGAGCAGGGTGCCGCACTCGACACCGATGCCTTTGCCGCCCGCGTCAAAAGCGCCGTCGCGGCGGTCGTCAAAAAACAAGCCGAGAGCGGCATCGACATCATCGCCGACGGCGAGATGGGGCGGTTCGGCTTTATCCCCTACGTCAACGAGCGCCTCGCCGGCCTCGAACCGCGCCCCAATATAGGCGGCGAAGGCACCTGGGCGCGGTCGCGCGAGCATCTGGCGTTCCCCGAATATTATGCCTGGGCGGCGCAGATGCCGGGCGCGGCCGGCGGCGCACAACGCAACCGCTGGGTCTGCACCGGCCCGATCGCCTATAAGGGGCAAGAGGCGCTGGCCCGCGACATCGACAATCTGAAAGCCGCGCTCGCCGGGGTGCCGCATGAGGAAGCGTTCATGCCGGCGGTGTCGCCGGACCAGCTCGCCGGCTGGAACCGCAACGAATACTATAAGACCGAGGAAGAGTTCCGGGTCGCTCTCGCCGACGCCTTGCGCGAGGAATACCGGGCGATCGTCGATGCCGGGCTGGTGCTGCAGATCGACGACCCGCAGCTCGCGAGCCATTACACGACGCACCCCGAGCTCGACGTTGCGCAGTGCCGCAATTGGGCGAGCGCCACGGTCGAGGTGCTGAACCACGCGCTCGCCGGCATTCCAGCCGAGCGGGTGCGCTATCACACCTGCTACGGCATCAACATGGGTCCGCGAGTGCACGACCTCGAATTGAAGCACATCGTCGACGTCATGCTTCAGGTCAACGCCGGCGCCTATTCCTTCGAAGCCGGCAACCCGCGGCACGAGCACGAGTGGCGGGTATGGGAGCAGGTCGAATTGCCGGCGGGAAAGGCGCTGATCCCCGGCGTCATCACCCACGGCTCGAACTTTGTCGAACACCCCGAGGCGATCGCCCAGCGCATCACGCGCTTTGCCGGGGCCGTGGGCCGCGAAAACGTCATTGCCGGGGCCGATTGCGGCTTTGCCAGCTTCTCGACCACCTGCGAGGTGCACCCCACGGTCGTGTGGGCCAAGCTCGCGGCGCTCGGCGAAGGGGCGCGCCTGGCCACACGGGAATTATGGGGCCGGTCTTGACGCCGGCGTAGCGGCTATTCGTTAACCCGGAACGTGGTCACCACGTCGGCGCCGCTGGCCTCGGTCGAGACCCGCGCGAAACGCGGGGCGTCCGCCAAGGCGGCAATGCCGAAAGCGCCGATCGCCGGAGTGCCGTCGCCACCGATCAGCAGCGGCGCGTGCATCCAGACGAGGCGGTCGACAAGCCGTAGCCGCAGCAGCGCGCCGGCGAGGCCGGCGCCGCCCTCGACCAAGAGCCGGGTCAGCCCGCGCGCGCCGAGAGCCTGGAGAGCGGCAGCAAGGTCGATGCGGCCCCCGGCATCCGCACCGACCTCGATCAGCACGACGCCGCTCGCGAGGAACGTGGCGCGCCGGGCCGGGTCGCCGGAGCGCAGGGTCAGAACCCAAGTCGGGGTCTGGCTCGCCTCGGCGATCACCCGCGCTGTCGTCGGGATGCGCAATTGCCGGTCGAGCACGACCCGCACCGGCAAATGATGGCCGAGCCCCGGCAGGCGGCATGTCAGCTGCGGGTCGTCGGCGAGCACGGTCCCGGTGCCGACCATGACCGCGTCGTGCTCGGCGCGCAGCTTGTGGGTGTGAGCACGCGCCGGCGGCCCGGTGATCCACCGGCTCTCGCCGGTTCGGGTGGCGATATGTCCGTCGAGCGAGGTTGCGAGCTTGAGCGTGACGAGCGGCCGCTCAAGGCGCTGGCTGATCAGAAAGCCGGCATTTACCTCGGCGGCATCCGCCGCGCCGAGCCCGGTCTCGACCGCCACCCCGGCGCGGCGCAGCCGGCGAATGCCGGCGCCCGACACGCGCGGATCGGGGTCTTCGAGTGCTATGACGGCGCGCCTGACGCCGGCATCAACCAGCGCGTCGGCGCAGGGCGGAGTGTGCCCCCAATGGCTGCACGGTTCGAGACTGACATAGGCGGTGGCGCCGCGCGCTGCCGTACCGGCCCGGCGCAGCGCCTCGGTCTCGGCATGCGGCCGGCCGCCGGGCTGCGTCCAGCCGCGGCCGACGACGCGCCCTTCGCCGACGAGAACGCAGCCGACGGCCGGGTTGGGCCAAACATTCCCGAGCCCGCGGCGGGCGAGCGCGAGGGCCGCCTTCATCCAGCGCTGGTCGGCCTCTCGGTTGCCGCCGGCACTTGCGCTGCGCTCGTCCGCCTCACTCGCCATCCGCGGCGATCCGCCCGACGAATTCGCCGAAATCCTTGGCCTCGCGGAAATTGCGGTAGACCGAGGCAAAGCGGATATATGCAACCTGGTCGAGGCTCGACAGCGCCTCCATGACGATGCCGCCGATGACATCGCTCGGGATGTCGGTTTCCCCCGAGCTTTCCAGCTGGCGCACCAGGGAGTTGATGATGCGCTCGACCCGCTCGGGCTCGAACGGCCGCTTGCGCAGCGCGATGTAGATCGAGCGGGCGAGCTTGTCGCGGTCGAAGGCTTCGCGCTGCCCGTTCTTTTTGATGACGGTCAGGTCGCGCAGCTGCACCCGCTCGAAAGTCGTAAACCGGGCGGCGCAATTCGGGCAAAAGCGCCGCCGGCGGATGGCGCCCCGGTCGTCCGTTGGGCGCGAATCCTTGACCTGCGTGTCGTCGGCACCACAAAAAGGACAGCGCATCTGTTCCTCCCGTTCCTGTTCGGGTCAGGCGCCCGATTGCCCATAAATCGGAAATCGGCCGCAGAGCGCGCGGACCTCCCCGCGCACTCGCTCTTGAGCGGCGCCGTTGTCGCCGGGGCCGCGCGCCAGCGACCGCAGCACCTCGACGATCAGCCGGCCGACGGTGCGGAATTCCTCGGGGCCAAACCCGCGCGTCGTCGCCGCCGGCGAGCCGAGGCGGATGCCGGAGGTGACGGTCGGCTTTTCCGGGTCGAACGGGATGCCGTTCTTGTTGCAAGTGATCCCGGCGCGTTCCAGGCTGACTTCGGCATCGCGGCCGGTCAGCCCGAGCGGGCGCAGGTCGACCAGCATCAGATGCGTGTCAGTGCCGCCCGACACGATCGCCAGCCCGGCCTGCGCCAGGGTCTCGGCGAGAATCCGGGCGTTTTCGACGACCGCAGCGGCGTAATCGGCAAAGGAAGGCCGCAAGGCCTCGCCGAACGCTGCCGCCTTGGCCGCGATCACATGCATTAGCGGGCCGCCTTGCAGGCC
>DATKHX010000067.1:0-10755 GCA_035510075.1 Allostellaceae bacterium | reverse complement strand
AGCGCCACGGCATCGGGCCCTTCGAGCACCTGCACGACAACCGGCCCCGAAATCATGAAATCGACCAGGCTGCGGTAGAACGGCCGCTCGGCATGGACCGCGTAAAACCGCTCGGCCTGCTCCGTCGTCAGCCGGATGCGTTTTTGCGCGACAATACGCAGACCGCGCCGCTCGAAGCGGTCGTTGATCGCCCCGGTCAGGTTACGCCGGGTCGCGTCCGGTTTGAGAATCGACAGCGTCCGTTCTATGGCCATCGGCAGCCTTCGGGATCGATCCGGGGGAGCGGCCGGGTTATAGCGCCCCGCCGTCCCGCCGGCAATCAAAGCGAGTCGCCCGCGGTCAGCCGCGGCGCTCCCAACCGGCGTCGGTCTGCTGCCAATAGGTCAAGGCATGGCCGGCCTCGCGCGCCCGCCGCCAGCGCTCGCGCGCGGCCGCGACAGCGCTCTCGTCGTTGCCGTCGAACATGTCGGCGCAGCGTGCAAAGGCCGTGAGGTCGCCGGCTTCGACGCCGTCCACCAGCACCAGCATGGTCGCCTGGTTCGGGTTTTCGCCGCGCTCGGTCAACCAGATCGGCTGGCTCGCGGCGGCGCCGTCGCGCGCCGAGCCATGCGCCAGAAAACTCGCCTCCTCATATGTCCACAGGATCGTGTCGAGCTGGGCGACACGCTCGGCCGAGCCGCATCTGACGACGATCGGATGGCCGTGTGCGCGCGCCCGTTCGAGGAGCCTGGGCAGCGCCCGTTCGAGCGGCGTCGACAACAGATGATAAAACCCGACCTCCGCCAAGGGTGGCTACTCGTTCTCGTAGTACCGGGCGACGAAGCGGTCGAGGAGGCGCACGCCGAACGCGGTCGCACCCTTTGGCACGGTCGCCGCATCCTTGCTCGACCATGCCATGCCGGCAATGTCGAGATGGGCCCAGGGCACCTTGTTGACGAAGCGCTGCAGAAACTGTGCTGCGGTGATGCTGCCGCCGGCGCGGCCGCCGCCGATATTTTTGACGTCGGCCGCGTCGCTGTCGATGTCGCGGTCGTAGGCCTCGGCGAGCGGCAAGCGCCAAACCTCTTCGCCGACCGCCTTGCCCGCCTCGGTCAGCCGCGAGGCAAGCTCGTCGTCATTGGCAAAGAGCCCGGCGTTGTGATGGCCAAGCGCGACGATGACGGCGCCCGTCAATGTCGCCAGGTCGATCATCAGCCGCGGCTCGAACCGATCCTGGCAATACCACATGGCGTCGGCAAGAACGAGCCGCCCTTCGGCGTCGGTGTTCAGCACCTCGATTGTTTGACCCGACATCGAGGTGACGATGTCGCCCGGCCGCTGCGCCGTGCCCGACGGCATGTTCTCGACGAGGCCGACGATGCCGACCGCATCGACCTTGGCCTTGCGCGCCGCCAACAGCCGCATCAGCCCGATGACGACCGCCGACCCCGCCATGTCCCACTTCATGTCCCCCATGCCGGCGGCGGGCTTGATCGAGATGCCGCCGGTGTCGAAGGTGACGCCCTTACCGATAAAGGCGAGCGGCGGGGGTTGCCCGTCGGCCTTGCCGGCGCCGCGCCATTGCATGACGACGAGCCGCGGCGGCCGTGCGCTGCCCTGGGCGACGCCGAGCAACGCGCCCATCCCGAGCTCGCGCATCGCCCGCTCGTCGAGCACCTCGACCTCGACCCCGAATTTTTCGAGGGTGCGCGCCTGCTCGGCCAAGGTTTCGGGATAGATCACATTGGCGGGCTCCGACACGAGGTCGCGGGTGAAAAACACCGCCTCCGCCGTCTCTTCGAGCGGGCGATAGGCGCGCTCTGCCGCATCCGCCATATCGGTTGAAAGCGTCAGCTGCGCCAAAGACCGCTTCTGCTCTGGCTTCTGCTTGGTCTTGTATTTGTCGAAGCGATAGGATCGCAGCGACGCCCCGAAGGCGAGCGCCGCGGCTGCGTCGCCGGCAGCGACCGTCGCCTCCTCCGCGACATCGACGGCGACCGTCGCCTCGCTTTCCCCCGCACCGTTCAAATGCGCCGCGAGCGCCCCGCCCAGCTCCTCATAGAGGCGCGCATCGGCCCGTTCGCGTTTGCCGAGCCCGGCCAATACGATGCGGCTCAACGGCAATTTCGCCGGCGCTACAATCGGCAGCAATTCGCCCTTTTTGCCGCTGAACCGGGCCGCACCGGCGAGCGCGCGGGTAATCGCCCCGTCGGTCGCCTCGTCGAGCCGGCGCGCGGCGGGCGTCAGCGCGCGCTCCTCCCAGATTCCGGCGACGGCAGCACCGGAGCGGGGCAGATCCGGCTCGGCAAAAGCTATTTTCATCATGCGACCTCGAAACTGTCGCCGCGGGCGGCGCAATCGCCGGCCGCGGCATCGGGTGGGGCTCCGCGATAGATATATCAAGCGTGGCGACCCGCGCCAGAGATCGCCGGCAACCACGTCGGCTCGCCGGGAGGCCGCGCACCCGACTTCTCCAGCATCCGAGCCACCGACGCAGCGCCGTAGGGGCAATTGCGGGGGGAGAGCGGGAGTCGGCTGCCTAATTCATCGCCTGGCGCGGCAAGCGCACAGCGCTCGTCGAGTGGTCCGGGACAACCCGATAGAGCCGGTATTTCTGGATTGCGATGCCGTCGTGCTCACGCGTGGCGGTGCCGATTTCCTCGCCGGCGTGCCAGATCGGCGTGGCATGGCGATCGGATTCCACCAGCATGCCGGTCATGCCGTCGACCGCCGCCGGCGGCAAGTCGAAGCTCCACCAGCGAGGCCCGATCGCGATCACCGGAACACCCGGGGGCAGCTCGCGAGCCAGCTCAGCGGCAAGGCCACATTGATCGGCGGCGACAAAGCTCGCGCCGGTGCTGCGGCGCGCCTCTTCGACCGTGGCCGCGAGACCGCGCCATCCCTCCATCTGCAGCGCAATCGGATCGAGCTTCGACGGCAGCGCCATCGGCCCGAACGCCGCCTGAACATAGACGGCGGCGGTCATAAGCAGGCCGAGCGCGATCGCCGGAGCTCTCAACCGGCGCCAAAATCGGCCGCCCAGACCCGCTGCGGCAATGCCGGCGGCGGGATAGAGAATCGCCGGCCAATTTGCCTGCACCCGGTCGCCGATCGCATGCTGGATAAAGACCAGCGCGGGTAGCAGGCTGAAGATCGCGAGCAAGCCCCAGGCCGGATCACGCCGCCGCCACGCAGAACGCAGGGCGAGCGCCATGCCGGCGACGCAGAACAGGAAAATCAACGGCGTGGCGACGGCAATCTGACCACCGAGAAGCTCGAGCAGATATTGCGGCGCCCGGCCCGGCGACCACACGCCGACCCGCACGCCCTGCCGCAGAAAGCTGACCCATTCATGGGTCGCATTCCACCACAGCACCGGCGTGACAACGGCCAGCGCCAGAACGGCGCCGGCATAGGGCTCGCGTCGCCGCAGCCATTGGCGCCCCGCCACCGCCAGCCATATCCCGATGCCGAGCGCCAGCAGTATTCCGGTATACTTGCTTGCCGCGGCGAGCCCGACGAAGAGGCCGACCGCCAGCCACCAGACGCCCGAGCCACGCGCGACAATCCGCGCCATCGCCCATAGGCTGAGTATCCAGAATAGCAGCAACGGGGAGTCGGGAGTGACGACGATCGCTCCGACGCCGACCAAGATCGTGGAGTTCAGCAGCAAGACGGTTGCCATGCCTGCGTTGCGGCCGGGCAGCAGGCGGTCTGCCGCATCCCACAGCAGCGCCGAACCGAGTGCCGCCGAAAGCGGCCCGAGCAGCCGGATGCCGAGCGCCGTGTCGCCGGCGAGCCATGTTCCGGCGCGAATCCACAGGGCGACCATCGGAGGATGGTCGAAATAGCCCGCCGCCAAAGCGTGAGACCAAGTCCAATAATAGGCTTCGTCGGGCGCCAGCGGCATTGAGGCGGCAAGAGCGAGCCGCAACGCCGTCAGCAGCACCAGCGCCGCCGCCACCGCGACGGCTGGCTGAATTGAACGGATGCCGAAGGGGAGGCAGAGAGCGCCCGCGATGTCGCCGCGTTTGCGCAGCCCTTGCCCTGAGAGCACAGGGGAGGTGCCGGCCGCAGCGTGTTGAGTGGCGGTTTGCTGCACGGGCGAGAAGGCCGGCGGGGCGTGCTCCGTCGTGTTATCTCCAAATTTCACGAAATTCCCGCCAGTCACATTGCAAAGGAACGGCTCTCGGGCGGTGCGGCTTACCGCAAAACTTATGTTGGGGTCGGTGCTCCGGCTGATAGCGGAGATGTCTCTGGCCGGCCTCGGGCGGCCTGCCTATGATCGCGGTTCTATGACCCGCCTCACCCGTTACATCCTGCGACAGTGCTTCGGCGTCATGGTGTTCGTGACCGCGGCACTCAGCGCCGCAGTTTGGATGGCCCAGTCGCTACCACTCATCGACCTGATCGTCAATCGCGGATTGTCGCTCGATGTTTTCCTTTATCTGGCGGCGCTAATCATGCCGCGGTTTCTCGACATCGTGCTGCCGATCGGCATCTTTATCGCGGTGCTGTTCACCTTCAACCGGCTGACCGCCGAGAGCGAGCTCGTGGTCATGCGCGCGGCCGGGCTAAGCCCGATGGCGCTGGCTCGCCCGGTCCTAATTCTGGCCGCGATCGCATTTGCAATTTTGATGAGCTTGTCGCTTTACGTGCTGCCGGTATCCAGCCGGGCCTTCAAGGATTTGCAGTTTGAAATCCGCAACCGCTTTGTCTCGAGCTTGATCCAGGAGGGGACCTTTACGACGATTTCGGACAAGCTGACCTTCTACATCCGCAGCCGCGAAGCCAACGGCGATGTCGTCGGGCTATTGATCAACGACAGCCGCGATCCGCAACGACCGATCACGATCCTTGCCCAGCGCGCCGCCTTTGTCGACACCGCGGCCGGCTCTCGGATCGTCATGCTGAACGGCAATCGGCAGCAATTCGACCCGCAGACCCACAAGCTTTCGGTCCTGACCTTCCAGCGCTACACGCTCGACCTCGAAAGCATGCAGGACGCTCCGGTCGTGCGCTTTCGTGGGGCCCAGGAGCGCTTTCTCGGGGAGCTGCTGTTCCCGCCCGCGGGGCTCGACGCGCTGGTGCGGCGGAGCTTCATCATGGAGGCGCATCAACGGCTGCTGATCCCGCTCTCGGCGCTGAGCTTTTCGCTGATCCCCCTTGCCTGCCTGCTGCCCGGCGAGTTCAGTCGGCGGGGGCAGGCGAAACGTGTTATCGTGGCGCTCGGCGCGGCATTTCTGTTTCAGGTATCCAGCCTTGGCGTCAATGATCTCGCGGCGCGCTTTACCGAAGCGATCCCGCTCATGTACGTGGTTGACCTGTTGCCGTTCGCAGTTGGCTTGACGATCCTGCTCAATCGCGGCATCCGCTTCGGCTTTCGGTGGCCGGGCTACGCCGCCGCCCGCGCGATTTGACGATCTGTCCCGCTCGCGAGGCGATCGGCGTTGCCCCTCGGAAAAACCCTGTCCGCCTACATCGCGCGCCATTTTTTTGCTTGGTTCTGCGGTGTCTTCGGAGCGATGGCGGTCGTCACCTTTTTGGCCGACTACATCGAGCTCATTCGCCGTGGCGGCTCGAAGATCCAGGCGACGCTGGGGCTGTTGTTCGAGATGGCGGCGTTGCAGTCGCCGCAGACCGCGCAGGAGGTGCTGCCCTTCGCGGTCCTGTTCGGGACGATGCTCGCCTTCTGGCGGCTGACGCGCAACAACGAGCTCGTCATCGTGCGGGCTGCCGGGGTCTCGGTTTGGCAATTTTTGACGCCGGCGGTGCTGGTGGCGCTGCTGATCGGCATTGTCGCGGTGACGATCTTCAACCCGATCGCGTCGGTGGCAGCGGCGGCCTATGAAAAACTCGATGCCCGCATCCTGGGGGAAGGATCGGACGAGACGCTGTTGTCGAACGCGGGCTTTTGGCTGCGGCAAAGCGACGGGGCGGGCGATCAGATAATCATCCATGGTGTCAAGTTCGCGTCGCCCGATCAGATGCTCGACACCGTCTCGATCTTCTTTTTCGACGACCGCACTCGGTTCACCTCGCGAATCGACGCGCGGACGGCGCGGCTCGAAACCGGCTACTGGCTGATCGAGGACGGGGTGCGCTGGCGGCCGGACAAGCCGCCGGAATCCTTCGCCCATTGGCAGTTGCCGACCCAGCTGACGCCGCGCAAGATCGAGCAGAGTTTCGCCTCGCCCGACACAATGTCGTTCTGGGATCTGCCGGGCTTCATCGAATTGCTGGAGCGCTCCGGCTTTCCCGCGGAACGCCACCGGCTTCACTACGACGTGATGCTCGCCCGGCCGTTCCTTTTATGTTCGATGGTGCTGATCGCCGCCGTCTTCAGCCTGCGGATGCAGCGTCGCGGCGGCACCACAATGATGATCGTCGGCGGCGTCGCCAGCGGGTTCGTTCTGTTTGTCGTCTCCAACGTCGTTTTCGCCCTGGGCATCTCGGCCAACGTCCCGGTGGCGCTCGCGGCCTGGACCCCGACCGGGGTCAGCCTGATCTTTGGCGCCTCTACCCTTCTGCATCTGGAAGACGGGTGATGCCCTGGTGGCCGGGGCCCGATCGCCTGCTGCGCAAATCCGACATCGCGTCATGGCGGGCGCTCGCCAGGCTCGTCGTACTCGCGCTGCTGGTCGCGCTCGGCGCTGCCGGCCCGGCCGCCGCCCAGCTCGGCTTTAGCCGAAGCGCTCAGAAAAATCCGAACGCGCCGATCGTCCTGCGCGCCGACGAAATCGAGCACAATGACGACCTTGGGCTGACGATCGCCCGCGGGCATGTCGAAGTGGCGCAAAACGGCAACGTGCTGCTCGCCGACACGGTCACATACAACCAGCGCACCGACACGATGACGGCGTCGGGGCGGGTCAGCCTGTCGCAACCGACGGGCGAAATCCTGTTTTCCGATTATCTCGAATTACGAAACGCGATGGGCGACGGCTTTGCCGAGAATGTGCGGATGCTGCTCGCCGACCGCTCGCGCCTGGCGGGGAACACCGCGCGGCTGACCAACAACAACCGGACCGAGCTGCGGCGCGGCGTCTACTCGCCATGCGATTTATGCAAGAGCGATCCGACCGCCCCGCCGGCCTGGCAGTTCGTCGCCCGCCAGATCGACCACGACAAGGAATTCAAGCTGATCGAGATGCGCGATGCGACCATGGAGATCGACGGCTGGCCGGTGTTCTACACGCCCTACATCTCGATGCCCGACACCTCGGTCAAGCGCGCCAGCGGGTTTTTAATCCCCTCGCTCGGCAGCTCGAGTTCGGTCGGCGTAAATGCGACGATCCCCTATTTTCTAGTGCTCGGACCGGACAAGGACATAACGTTTTTGCCGCGCATCACCAGCAAGGTGGGGCCGGTGCTGGAAACCGAGTACCGGCAGCAATTCGGCGATGGCGCGATCGATGCCCTCGGCAGCATCAACTACAGCAACCCCAACAACGCGGGTCTGAGCGGCGGCCAGCTCCGGGGCAACATCAACGCGAGAGGCGAGTTTGATATCAACGAGGATTGGCGCACCGGCCTCAATCTGCAGCGCGTCTCCGACCAAAATTACCTACTGCAATTCGGCTTCGGCAATCCGCCGCTGAACGCCGAGATCAGCCGCGCCTACCTCGAGGGCTTCGGGCCGCGCTCGTCGACCGATGTCGACGCCTATGCGTTTCAGCCTTTGGTTCCGGGCCTCGGAGTTTCGACACAGCCGATCGTGATGCCGGTCATCAACCGCAACTGGCAGAGCGAGCCCGACGCGCTCGGCGGGCGGTGGAACCTCAACGCCAACCTGCTCGACATCGTCCGCAAAGTCGGCTCGCAGACCAAGCGGATGTCGCTCGGCGCCGAATGGGAGCGGACCTTCCGCGACGGCATCGGCGGCCAATACGAGCTCACCGCCAGCGGCCGGGGCGACGGCTATTGGGTCAACGACCTGAGCCCGCTGTCGAATCCCGATCTGCCCTCGGCCTATTTCCCGGTCGACGGGGCGCCGGCGGCCGAACCGGTCAACCCCAATTTCCTGACCGGCCGCGTGTTCCCGCAGGTCGGGCTCAAATGGAGCTATCCGCTGATCCATCCCGGTTCGCTGACGCCCCTGATCGAACCGATCGTCGGCGTGTATGCCGCACCCAACGGCGGCAACCAGCGCAAGATCCCGGACGAGGACAGCCTCTCCTTCGACTATGACGATTCGCTGCTGTTTCGCCCCGACCGCCTCGCCGGCTACGATGTTCTCGACACCGGCCAGCGCGTCGACTACGGGCTCAAGCTCGGTCTTTACGACAACAGCGGCGGCAGTTATCGCGCGCTGGTCGGGCAGAGCTACCGGGCCGAGGTCAATCCGTTTCTGCCGCCGGGGTCGGGCGCGTTCAACCGACTGTCCGATGTCGTCGGCCGCCTCGTGCTGGAGCCCAGCTCCTTTCTCGATCTGATCTACCGTTTTCGCCTCGACGGCACCACGCTCGCCTATCGCGAGCAGCAAGCCTCGATCACGACCGGACCGCAGAATTTGCGGATCGGCGCCACCTACATCCTGGCCCCGGCGCAGGTCGCGAGCAATGTCGTGACAAACCCGACCACCGGCCAGTCGGTGCTTTACGGCAAGCAGGAGCAGCTCACCTTCAACGCCACCGCGAAGCTCACCCGGTATTGGTCGCTGTCCGGCAGCGAGACCATCAACCTCACCGGGAGCTCCAACATCGTCAACGGGGTGGTGACGCCCCAATCCAGCAACTCCAGCCTTTATGCCTCGGTGTCCGCGATCTACCAGGACGAATGCATGGCCTTTGTCGGCGCCATCACCCAATCGGGAATTCGCAATGGAGCGGTGACCCCCGGCTATTCCGTGCTGTTCAGCGTCGTATTCAAGAACATCGGCGAGATCGGCGGCACCGTCGCCTCGATCAGCGGGATCGGCGGCTGAACCAAGCCGCGGCAACGAACCCCGGGTGCCGTCGCCCAGGCGACAACAGCCGCGAAAGAGGTGTAGGATCGGGTGGGTTCGAGGGTATTGGACGGCTTGTCGATGACCGTGACCCGTTGGCTTTTGATGCTGCCGATCGCTCTTGCCGTGCTCGCGGCCGGCCTTGCGGCGGCCGACGCGGCCGCGCCGCGCGTGCTGGCGTCGCCCACCGCCCCGCCCTCGTCGGCGCAAGCGCCGGAACCGGGCCGGCAGCCGGGCCAGCCACCGGCCCCGCCGCTCTATCCGGAAACGCGGATCGCCGCGGTCGTCAACGACGAAGTGATCTCGGTGGCCGATCTTGCCTCGCGCACCCGCATGGTCATGCTATCGACCTCGATCCCGGATACGCCCGAGGCGCGCCAACGCATTGCGGCTCAGGTATTGCGCACTCTCGTCGACGAAAAGCTCGAGCTTCAGGAAGCCAAGCGCAGAAACGTCACCGCGACCAAGGAGGAGATCGACAAGGCCATCGCCTCGATCGCCGAGCAGAACAACTTGAAGCCCGAGCAGCTCGACGACGTGCTCAAAACAAATGGCATCGACCGCGACGCCCTGGTGAGCCAGGTCACGGCGTCGATCGAGTGGGTCAAGGTGATCCGGCAAATGGCGTCGGAAATCGACCCGGTCTCGGACCAGGAGATCGACGACACTCTGAAGCGCCTCAAGCAGAACGAGAACACGCCCGAGGCGCGGGTCGCCGAAATCTTTCTCACGGTCGACAACCCGCAGCAGGACGACGAGGTCCGGGCCCTCGCCGAACGGTTGATCGAGCAGATGAAGCAGGGTGCCCGCTTTTCGGCTGTGGCTCAGCAGTTTTCGAAATCGCCGACGGCTGCGGTCGGCGGCGACATCGGTTGGGTTCACCCCGCCGAGTTGAGCCCGCCCTTGGCGAAAGCCGTGGCCGACATGCGCGCGGGCGAGCTGTCGCCGCCGATTCGGGCGCCCGGCGGCTATTATCTGGTGCTGGTCCTCGACCGCCGCACTCCGGGCGGCGGCAGCGAGGACGACACCATGCTGCATATCGTGCAGGTGGTTTTCCCGCTGCCGCCGCAACCGAGCGAGGCGGCGCGGCGCGCGGCGCTGGCTCAAGCCGCAAACGTCAAATCCGAAGCAAAAAACTGTGACGACATGCTGCGGATCGGCAAGACCGAGGCGCCGCAGCTGTCGAGCCAAGGCGATTTGCGGCTCGCCCAGATCGCGCCTGGAATGCGCAACGTGGTCATGGGGCTGGGGATCGGGCAGGCGTCCGCGCCGATTCTGCAAAAGAACGGCGTCGGCGTGATCATGGTGTGCAACAAGACCGATTCCAAAGCCGTCGTTCCGACGCGTGACGCCGTCGCCGAGAGCCTGATGCGCGGCCGCCTCGACACGCTGGCGCGGCGCTTTCTGCGCGACCTGCGGCGAACCGCGTTTGTCGATGTCAGGGTGTGAGCCGATGGCCCTGCCGCTCGCCTTGACGATGGGCGAGCCCGCCGGGATCGGCGGCGAAATCGCATTGAAGGCATGGCTCGGCCGGGGCGAGAGAGTGCCCCCGTTCTACGTGATCGACGATCCCGATCGGCTGGCCAACCTCGCGGCTCGGCTCGGCTGGCCGGTGCCGGTTCGTTCGATCGTCGAGCCCGCCGAGGCGGTCGGCATATTCGAGGTAGCGCTTCCGGTAGCGCCGATCTGGGTGGCGCCGCGCGGCCAGCCGGGACAGCCCGACCCCGCCGATGCGACGGCGATTGTCGGCGCCATCGACACCGCCGTTGCCGATGTGCGCGGCGGGCGGGCGGCGGCGCTCGTGACCAACCCGATCCACAAGGACAGCC